>QQNE01000015.1 GCA_003402735.1 Verrucomicrobiota bacterium | reverse complement strand
TTCGGGCTTCGGGCTTCGGGCTTCGGGCTTCGGGCTTCGGGCTTCGGGCTTCGGGCTTCGGGCTTCGGGCTTCGGGCTTCGGGCTTCGCCGGAACCTGCCGCCGCCTTGGGGGAGCGCGGCCGAGCGATGCGGGCGAGGGGTTCAAAGGGCAGATTCGGGACTTGCCGCGAGGCTCTCTTCCTCCCGGGTTGTTTTGGTGCGGAACTTGACCTCGATCCCGTTGTCGCCGTCGAGAATCTGCCAACCTTCGGAGCCCCGGCGGAAGGTGCGAAGGGCGTCCCTTGCTCGATCGAGGCGCCAGTCTTCCAAAGCCGGACTGCGGGATTTGAGTTGGCGACCGTAGGCATCGAGCGCTTCTGGCAGCGAGGTTCCAGCGGCCAAGGTGCGGCTGAAACCAAGGAAGCGTTGCATCTCAACTCCTTGCCACGCCAAGCGATCGCGTTCTGAGCCATCCGGAGGAATGGGAACTCCGGCTCCCTGGAAAACCCGGATCATCCAGGGTTTGAGGGTGGGCTTGGACCGTTCGGTCTCGTTGGTGGCGGCTGTGGTGGGCTGGTGAGGGCCAGCATTCGGTTTTGCGTTTGTGTTCGCGTTCTGTTTCATGAAGTGTTCTTAGAACAGTATTCACGGGAACGCAAATGCAAAATGGTGTTCTTTTGATTTTTTTGGCCGTGCCAGGAACAGCCCTCTCCGTCGCCTCGTGGGTGGTGTTCCCTGGCTCGCATGTCTCAAGCTCTCGCTGCTGCGGCTTGCCCAATGGCATTCCTGCTGGGTTCCGCTCGAATTCCAGGATTCACGGGATGTCGGCCTACCGCTCACCCTGGAATCCTTCGCGCGCCTGGCAGGCAATGCCATTTGGCGTCGCCTCGCGACGCGATCCTTGAGAAATGCGGGCTGGGGCTTTTGAGAGCGAGAGCGCCTCGCTTTTGGGAGGGTCGGAGGCTGGACCCGTGGGGTGCCGGGTTCCGGCGCGGAGGACCAGCTGCTCAGGGAACTTGGCGGCCAAAACGTTTTTCCAGATCGCCGTAGGACAATTGGATCAAGGTGGGGCGACCGTGGGGGCAGCAGTAGGGCAGTTCGCAGGCGAGAAGATCGCTGAGCAACCGCTGAAGTTCGGGATAGCGGAGCGTGTCGTTGGCTTTCACGGCGTGTCGGCAGACAGTGGTGGCCACGAGATCCTCTCCGAGCCGGGTGGAGGCGATTTGGCGGCTGGCCCGTTTCAGTTCTTCGACGACCTCGCTCATGTAGGCGGCAGGGTCGTCGTTGCGGAAAAAGGTGGGCAAGCTGTCGATCTTGATCGTGTTGGATCCGAATGGTTCGGCGCCGATCCCGAGTTTCTGCAGGGCCTCGAGATTTTGTTGCACGAGATCGAACTCCCGGGGAGCGAGTTCGACGGTCATGGGAACGAGCAGTCTCTGGGAGGGGACGCCATCGGAGGCCATGCGGTTGCGCATCTGTTCGAAGAGGATGCGTTCGTGGGCGGCGTGCTGGTCCATGAGGACGAGGCCTTCGGCGGATTCCATGAGGACGTAGAGCTTTCCGAGGACGCCGATGATTCGAAAATCCTCCGCGGTGACGGTTTGTGGCTGGGGGGATGAGCCCTCGGGTTCCGTGGTTGGAGCTGGTTGAGGTGGAGCATCGACCGCGGTGGCGGAGGGGACCGATCCGGTTTGCGGAGTGGCGGTGGCAGTGGCAGTGGCAGTGGCGGTGGCGCTGGGGGGGCGTGCGGGCTGGGAAGGCGGGGGCGAAGCCCAGTCGCGCCGCAAGGAGATCTGTTCCCTTTCGGGGATGAGGGTGGGTTGCCTCCAGCGCGAAGGAACTTGGATGTCTCTGCGATCGGGAATGATTGGCCGGACGGCCTGCCCAGGAATGGTGGCCTGGGCGCGGGTGAGGGTGCGCCGCAGAGCCTCGGTGACGGCATGGCGGACGGCATGGCCATCGCGGAAGCGAACCTCCTTTTTGGCTGGGTGGACATTGACATCCACGGCGAAGGGGCTCATTTCGAGAAAGAGAAAGACCACGGGAAACTGGCCTTTCATGAGGGCCGTGTGGTAGCCTTCGCGCAACGCATGGTTGAGAGGGGCGGCTTCCACTGGGCGCCCGTTGAGGAACGTGAGTTGGAGGGACCGGTTGGAGCGGCCCATGCCGAACCCGCCGATGTAGCCCGTGACCCGGATGTCTCCGTGTTCCTGGGGTTCCACTTCGAGCAAACGGGAAGCGACTTCCGCACCGGCGAGACCCTGGATGCGTTCCAGGAGATGGCTCTGGGCGGGGAGCATGAAGTGGGGCCGGTCGTTGTGAATCAGGGTGAACCCGACCTCTGGGTGCGCGATTGCCTGCAAGCGCACTTGCTGTTCCAAATGACTGAATTCGGTCGCTTCCGTGCGGAGGAATTTGCGCCGGGCGGGAACGTTGTAGAAGAGTGAGCGGACTTCCACCGTGGTTCCCGGGGCTTCCCCTGCATCCTTCACGCCGTTGAGCCTGCCACCGTCGACGATCACCTCGGTCCCCTGCAAGGCATCCTTTTCCCGGGTCGTGAGACGAAAGCGGGATACGCTTGCGATGCTGGGAATCGCCTCGCCGCGAAAGCCGAGGGTGCGGATCCCGTCGAGGTCCTCGGTGGACCGGATTTTGGAAGTGGCATGTCGCTCCAGACACATCAAGGCATCGTCCCGGTTCATGCCCGATCCGTCATCGATGACGCGGACCAGGCTGATTCCGCCTCGCCCCGCCACCACTTCCAGGTTGCGGGCTCCGGCGTCCAGGCTGTTCTCGACGAGTTCCTTGACGACAGATGCCGGGCGATCGACCACCTCGCCGGCGGCGACTTGGCTGGCGAGGGCATCGGAGAGGATTCGGATTCGGCCCATGATGAGAGCAATGGCTGGAGTGTGCCGTTTGACCGGAGCGCGTTCCGCAGCTACGTTCACAATCTCAATGATCACCGTCACCGAGGAGGCCGTCAACCAACTTCGTGCCATGTTAGAGGAGAAAGGTTTCGCTCCGGATGGTTACGGGCTTCGTTTGGCGGTGGAGAAGGGGGGCTGCGCGGGCATGCAATACACGATGCGGCTGGCGCCTCCGGTCCCCGGGGACGAGATCGTCCTCGCTGGAGACGTGCGTTTCATCATCGATCAGGCGAGCCTCCGTTTTTTAGAGGGGAGCCAGATCGATTACGAGGATTCCCTGAACGATTCCGGGTTCAAGATCCACAATCCGAACGCGGCCCGGAGTTGTGGCTGCGGGACGTCGTTTGAGGTGGGGGCCTGAGGGAAAGGGGTTCCCGCATGGAATTCTTCAGCAGCGACCGAACGACCTTTGCCCGCCAGGTTCGGTTGGCAAGCGCCCGAAACGGCGTGCAGAATGAGGTCATCATTTGGTCGGCCATCATCGCCATCTTGGCGGCTCTTTGCGCCTTTTCCTGGACCTTCTGCATGTATGTCTTCGGCCGGCCGGAGAAGGCCTTCAATTACAATCTCCTCCTCGATCTGGGGAAACTGCCGCAGCTCAAGGATTATCAGCCGGGCAACGCTCCGCGAGGGCGTTTTCACACGCCGCGGGATCTCTACCAGCTCTACTACAACAACGATTCCCGAGCCTTGCGCGCGCTCAGCTCGGTTCTGCGCCGACAATTCATCACGAATTTCAATGGGGTGGAGCGCGTTACCTACGTGCGAGGAAACTATCTCCTTCAGCAGGTGCATCGGTTGGGCCCGGAGGACGTCTTTCCATCGGGATTGGTCTTGCGCGGCCAAGCGGAGGATTATCCCAACGTGGTCTTGGAATATGTGCTTCCTGCATCGGTCGTTCCGGACGCAGCGTTCGCTTCCGCACCCAAGGGCGTTTTTGAAATCGGTGGCGCAGCGGTCTGTGCCGCCGTCATCAACGTATCGAGATTGAATGAGGACAAACTGGTGTTCACCGCCGTTCCGATTGTCTACGGTGCGCAGGAGACTTCGTCAGGCTTGGCCCTGGACCTGGCGCCGCCCGCGCGACTCAATCTTTACGGCCGTCTGCCGGTGGTCCGGGAAGCGGAGGTGGGCAAACCTTGAACCTCGGGTGCGTTTTTTTTTTGAGTTGCGGGGCCGTTTGGACGACGGTCCTGGCCATTGCCTGAAAGCAGCATGAACGGGGGGAGCGCGACAGATTCCAGCGGAGGGGCCTCATCTGCAGTGGACCCGGTGCTGGTGGCTCACGAGGAGGTGTCGACGATGCGGTTGATCCGGGATTCGCTGCTGAGTTTCACCCTGTGTGAAGTCGACACCTGCTTCAGTGGGGAAGTCGCCTTCGAGCGGTGTCTGCAGAGGCGTTACAAGCTCATCGTGCTCAGCCTCCACTTGCCGGTGCTGCCTGGTGAGTTGCTGTATGAGATGCTGGCCAAAGTGCATCACTACAGTCAGGTCCCCGGGCGGTTCCTGCCTCCGGTGATCTTTGTGGGGGAGGCTGGCGATCAGCAGCGTGCCGAAGACTTGCAGCGGGATGTGCGCGTCAAGGGCATCCTGATCAAGCCTCTGCGGATTGACCGCATCCTTGCCAGGGCAAAGTTGGTCCTGACGGAGAGGCCGATGGCCTGAGCCTCAGAGAATGGTTCCGGGCTGGTAGGTTTCGGCCCCGGGATAGGAGGGGAGGAGACGCTGGACCGCGCTCTGGAAAGCGGCCACTTGTTCCCTGGCGGCGCCGGTTTTTGTGAGGCCAAGCTGCAGGCACTCGGCGAGTTGATCCTGGCTGAGGCCGATCCGGGGATCCGCCGCCAGTCTGGAGATCAGGTTGCTTTCCGCAGCGAGACCGTCGCGCAGCGCTTTCGCCGCGGCCACGGCGTGTTCCTTGATGGCCTCGTGGGCGGTTTCACGGCCGACTCCGTGGCGGACGGCTTCCATGAGAAACGTGGTGGAGAGGAGGAAGGGGAGATAGCGAAGGTTTTCGCGTTCCATGGCGGCGGGATGCGCCTCCATCTGCTCAAGGATCACCAGAAAGGTTTCGAGCAGACCGTCCGTGGCGAAAAAAGCGTCCGGGAGAACGACTCTGCGGACGACGGAACAGGAGACGTCGCCTTCGTTCCACTGATCACCGGAGAGGCCGGACGCCATCGTGAGATGTCCCTTGAGGATGACGTGGAGACCGTTGAGACGTTCGCAGGAACGGCTGTTCATTTTGTGGGGCATGGCGGAGGAGCCGACTTGGCCGGGAGCAAACCCTTCGCTGGCGGTTTCGTGGCCTGCCATTAGCCGCAAGGTTTTGGCGAGACTGGACGGTGCGGAAGCCAATTCGGTGAGGACTGACACGACCCGGAAATCCAGACTTCGGGGATAGACTTGGCCAACGGCCCCGAGCGCGGCTGGGAAGCCGAGGTGATGGAGGAGGCGTTCCTCGAGTTTGGCGACCTTGGCGGGATCTCCATCGACGAGCGACAATTGATCCAACTGGGTGCCGACGGCGCCCTTGAGGCCTCGGGCCGGGTAGGTAGCGATGAGATGCCGGAGTTGTTCCATGGCACCGAGCAGTTCCTCACCGAACATCGCGAGGCGTTTGCCGTAGGTGGTCAACTGGGCGGGAACATTGTGGGTGCGTGCGGTGAGGACCAGGTCCGCATAGCCGCCGGCGCGGAGAGAGAGGCGGGCAAGGGCAGCCGCCGTCTTGTGGGCAACGAGGCGCAAAGCCTCGAGCGTCTGCAGTTGTTCCACGTTTTCTGTGAGATCCCGGCTCGTCAGCCCCTTGTGAACTTGTTGATGACTGGCCAACTCGCAAAACTCATCGATCCGCGCCTTGACGTCATGCCGGGTGACCCGTTCCCGGGCCATGATGGAATCGAGATCGACCCGATCTTTGACCTGTTCATAGGCGGTGATCGCCTCTGGGGAAATGGGGATTCCGACATCCCGCTGGGCGCGCATCACCGCAATCCAGAGCTCGCGTTCGCGCAGCACCTTGGCCTCTGGCGACCAGATTTGGCGCATCGGTTCGGAGGCGTAGCGTTCAGCGAGAACATTGGGAACGGCAGTTCGGGGCATGGCAGAGCAATCTCTCCCGCACCTCATGCGGGGATGCAACCGGAGATCTGCCCCGGTTCACCGGACCCGGGCCGACGAGGCGGCTTTGCGGCGCTTCGTGCGCTGGTTGGCGGAACCTCAGGGTGGTCTTTACATGACTGTGTAGTCATAACAGATTCATTTTCTTTGCTGGATTTATCATGTATTCAAGCGAATATCATCCTCTAATGAAACACAAACCTCTCCAACCTCTTCCCTATCACTATCAACTCGTTCAATACTTCCAAACTCGCTACCCGGCGGTGTGGCAGTCCTTCCACGCGGCCCACAAGGCGGTGAACCGGCGGACCGACATCGAATTGAACCTTCTCAAGACCTCGGTCCGTCTTCCGGAGGCGGACAATCCGGCGCTTTACGAAGTGGTCGAGCGGGCGCGTCAACTCCTGGAAGTGGAACAGCCCATCACCCTTTATCAATCCCATCGGGGGCACCAGGACAACGCCTCCATGCATTACACGGAGGAGCAGGGGCATCTCAAGTTCGAGGGGGAGATTCTCTCCTCCCTGCGCCAGGATGAAATCGCCGCTTTGATTGGCCATGAGGTGGGGCATTACAAGTTGTGGGCCACGGACAACGGGGATCACCGCACCTGCGCCCGGTTGTTGGAGACGATGAACGCCGCGTGCGATGTTCACTCGAGCTTGCGGGAGAGTCATCGCATCGCCCAACTGTATACCGAGATCTTTTGCGACCGGGCGGGGGCCATGGTGGCGGGTCGTCTGGAGCCGATGGTTTCGGCCTTGGTGCGGGTTGGAGCGGGGGATGTCATGGTTACGGCCGAAGACTATATTGCGCAGGTCGAGGAGATTTATCAGAAGTCGGCCGACGAATGCAGTCACGGCCAGACGCATCCCGAATGCTTCATTCGGGCCCGGGCCTTGTCCCGTTGGGTTCGGGACGAGCACGGCGAGGAGGCCGTGAACCGGTTGATCACGGAGATGATCGAGGGGCGCAAGGAGTTGGGAAGACTCGACGCGGTTGCCCGGGATCGGTTGACCGGTTGGACGCAGCGCATTGTGAGGAACCTGAGCGATCGGATCCGCGTCCCGCAAGATGGCGCATGGAGTCGGCACCGGGAGCGCTTTCTGCCCGTGCATCCGGCGAATCCAGCGGATGAGAACTCTGACCTTCGGGAAATCTGCCAGGGGTTGGTCTGGGAGTCTGAGACGGTCCGTGATTATTTTGTGTTTCTGTTGATGGACTTCGCAGTGGTCGATTCATCGGTCAAGGAGGCGATGAAGCTGTGCAAGGATGCGGCGATCGCGCTCGGGTTGGGAGCTCGTTTCGATCTCCTGGCGCAGCGCAACCTGGTGGCCTTGGCGGCCTGAGATTCCATCCATGCAAGGGCAAACCCGGAAACATCATCTCATGGAACAACCTCCTTCCTTTCCCTTCCAGGTCTTCCTGGGCGATTCGGTGAAAACTCGTCTGAGCGCCGAAAAGATTGTGGCGGCCATCGTCCCGCTCATTGAACAGGTGCTCGAGACGCATGAGCGTGGGCTGGTGGCCCCCTTGTCGGGCATTGGTGCGCTCCACGCGACCCATGGCAGCCTCTGGTTTCGTGAGAGCGACGCTCATGAACCGGCGCGGAATCATGACGTCCTCGATCGTCTGCAACCGGCGCGGAACCGGCCGATCGAGATCGTCGGAGTGATGTCAGGGAAGGAGAACCGCCTCATCCTGGGGCCCCGGGACAAGGTGAGTTATCCATCTTATGTTACCGATTATATTGCTTGGGAACACCTCGTCGGACATCACGACCCTGCCACGGACGTTTTCTCGATCGGGATGATCCTGGCCAGTTTGGCTCTGGGGCTTGATTTTCGGGATCGCGCGGCGTTGACGAAGTTTGTGGAGAACCGGCACAATCTGTTCCGACTCTATCCGGAGTTGAATCCGGCGATTCAGAAGGTCATTCTGAAGACCACGGAAACGGTTCGCAGTCGCAGGTTTCAGAACCTGAAAATGATTCGCGACTATTTGTTTCACTTCCGGGCTGGAAAGGCGGTGGACGCCGGGAAGTTGCCGGTGTTTCCGGGGTGCGGGGTTGCGGGCGACAAGCGGACCGCGGTGCTGAAGCATTTGCGGGACAAGTTGTTCGACACGACGCGCCGCAACAAACTGATCTATCATGAACCGAGCGCGCAGTCGGTGAACCTGACGGACGCCTCAATTCCCCGGACGCTGGCCTATCAAAGTCTGGATATGCGGCAATTTTTCCTGTGGCAACCCGATTTGGAAGATCGCTTCCGGGAGGGGAGACGGATCCGGCTGGACTGTTATTTTTCAGAGGAGACCGCGCAGGAGACGGGAGCGGCCTTGCAGCGGGTTTTGCAGACCGCCAAGCAGCATGAGAAGGACTATGGATTCTCAAACCTGCGCTTGGCCCTGTCCTTTCTCCACTGGCACAATCTCCGGGATGCTGCGAGCCAGAATGAGGTGATTCATTCGCCTCTGTTGTTGTTGCCGGTGCGGTTGGAAGCGGCGCACGGCGTCCAGGATTCCTTTGATCTTGAACCGATCGGGACGGAGGTGGAAGTGAACCCGGCGCTGCGGCATTTTCTCAAGCTGCTCTACAACCTGGATCTTCCGGAGAAGATCGATCTGACCATGACCTCCCCGCTGGAGTTTGGTGAGGCCTTGAAGCAGAGCATCGAGGCGAGTGCGCACAGTCTGAGTCTGAACATCGTCGACCGGACCCGCATTCGTCTCTGGAGAGATCGCGTGCCATACGTTCCGGTGAACGATGTGGTGCCGAACCGTCTCTGTGGGGAGAACGTGGGGACGTATTGTGAGGTGAGTTATTCCTACCGCAGTTCTCCAATGGTCCCGCTGGGCGTGCGCCTCTTTGAGACTTACATCCGAACGGCAGCGTTGCCCCTGGAGTATTCTCACTATGAGCAGGAACGTTATGACACGGTCACGGAGTCGATGAGCAATCCCTATGTTTGGGAGTATGATCTGTGCTCAGTGACCCTGGGGAACTTTGATTTCCAGAAGATGACGTTGGTGCATGACTACGATGAATTGCTGGATCGCGGAATCTCGCATGAGAGTTTTGATGATCTGTTTTCCTCCATGGGCAGATGCGCCGGAGAGGAGTTGGAGGATCTCGGGCTCCCGGACCAGAGTCTGATTGCGCCCGCCGATCCGACGCAGATTTCAGCGATCGCCCGGGCGCGCACCGGACAGAACATGATCATCCAGGGTCCCCCGGGAACGGGGAAGTCGCAGACCATCGCCAACCTGATTGCGGATTATCTGTCGCGGCGCATGCGGGTGTTGTTCGTGTGTGAGAAGCGGGCGGCCCTGGACGTGGTGCACTCCCGGCTGAGCCGGGCCCAGCTGGGGCAACAGGTGGTGTTGATCCATGATTCGCAAAAGGATCGAGGGCCGTTCCTGGGGAACCTCAGGGATTCCTATGAACAGGCGCAAGGTTGCGGAGCGGGAAACCAGAGGGATCCGGTGTCGTCGCAACTCGTGGAAAGCATCCGGTCGTCGCTGGCGAGTTTGAATTCCTATTCCAGCGAACTGTTGCTTCCCTTGAAAGATGCGCCGGTGAGCACGCTGCAATTGTTGGAGCGAATGATTGAGCTCAGGCCCCACGCGGTGCGGATGGAACCTTCCGGAGACAGTCAGTTGCCTGGGTATGGGCGTTGGCTCGCTTCCGGACGAGCGCTTTACGAAGTGGCGGACGCGCTGCAGGGGGCGGGGAGGCGCCGCGCGCTGGGGGCGAATCCCTTGCGCGATCTCAGTTTCGACTGTTTCTCAGGGGAAATTCCGGTGGCCCAGATCCGGAAGGAACTGGAGCTGCGTGAGAACGCGGTGCACCAACTGGCGAAGCTCATGGGAGATCTGGATGAGACCTTCGGCCGGATGCGGTTGTGTGAGATGCCGCCTTTGGTGACGCTGGCATCCCAGGCTCACTATTTTGTGATTCACGAGCTCATGGGCATGGTTCGCGAGGACAGTTTTGAATCGCGGCGTCTCCGTGAACTGGACGCGGAGTTGCATGATCTGCTGGTCCGGATGGAGCGGACGCGGGAGGAGAACCGTCATTGGAAAGAGAGACTGCCCGCAACCGAGTTGTCTCCGGCCCTGGAGACATCGCGTTTTCTGGATCATGTGCATTGCCGCTTTCTCCACCGGCGGTTTTGGAGATTGCGTGAGGTTTTGCGGCAGCGTTATGATTTTCAGGGGCATTCGGTGGTGCCGAGGTGGACGAGTCTGCTCGCGTCGTTGGAAAGCGAGTATGCCTTGGCCGGTGAGATCGAAGCCCTGGAGGCGCGGATCCGCCGAGAGTTTCGGGTGCCTGACACGCTGGCTCTCCTGAACGCGACCCGACAACTTCGGGAATTGCAGCAGCGGCTTCCGGACTCGGTGCGGATGCGGGAACTTTTGCATCTGTTGGCGAGCGGGCGCGACAGCCGGAGAACGGTGGCGGACCTGCATTTGGCAGGTGTCTTTCTCGGCGAGTTGCGAGGGTTGGAACAGATCCTGCCGGGTTACGAAGAGCGGACGGCGGGAGAGCTGCGCGGAATGTGCGGAGGCGTGCTTCAGGAATTGGCGTCGTTGCCGGAACTGGCGCCCAGCTTGCGGGGACTGGTTACGTTGCCGAGCGATCTTTACGAGGTCGCGCGGAGTGTGGAGTTGGAGCCGGAAGCTCTCGAACTTGCGATCGGGCGGAAGGCGGTGATGGAGCGTTTGGAATCGTCCCGGGAATTGAAGCGGCTGGATGGACCGACTTACCGGAAGTGTTGCGAGGATTTGACCCAGCTTTATCAGAGTTGGATCGAGCACAACGGACGGCAGTTGGCCTCGAGGTCCCGTCAGGCGGCATGGCAGGCGCTGCAGGTTCCCAATGGGCCAGAGGAGCAACTGGTGCATGGGGAACGGGAGCGACGGAAGCGGGTCCAGGAGGGCAAATGTTTGTTGGAGCATCAGTTCGGGCTGAAGCAGCGGTTCAAGTCGATCCGCGAGATTGCGACCGGCAGCCGGGAGTTTCTCTTCGATCTCAAGCCGGTCTGGTTGATGAGCCCTCTCAGCATTTCCCAGACGTTGCCGTTGGAGGCGGATCTGTTTGATGTGGTGATCTTTGACGAGGCCAGCCAGATCAAATTGGAGGATGCGATCCCCTCCATCTTCCGGGGCAAGCAGGTGATCGTGGTCGGCGACGAGATGCAATTGCCTCCCACGAACTTCTTCAACGCGGGGACCTTGGAGGATGAGGAGACGGTGCTTTACCGGGAGGAGAACCGGGTTGAGGCGATGGATCTTTCGGCGGAAAGCCTCTTGAGTCATGCGGCCCTCCGTCTCCCGAGCACTCTGTTGGGATGGCACTACCGGAGCCGTCATGAGGCCCTCATCAGTTTCTCGAACCATGCCTTTTACGGCGGAGAGCTTCTCACCGTTCCAGACCGGCAGGCCGTGGAAGAGCGGAGAGAGCCGATCGTGTTGCGGGATCCGTCGGAGACCGGGCCGGCGTGTAGCGCGGCCATGGAACGGAGCATCAGTGTCCACCACGTCCGTGAAGGCGTTTACGACAAGCGCCGCAACGTTCGGGAGGCGATTTGCATCGCTGGGTTGGTGCGGGATCTCTTGAGGAGGCAGCGCGATTTCGAGCCCGGCGCTCGGCAAACGGTGGGCGTGGTGGCGTTCTCGGATGCGCAGCAGGAGGAGATCGAGCGTGCCCTGGAACAGTTGGCCAAGGCGGACGCGGATTTTCACCGTCTCCTGGCGGCGGAACGGGAGCGGGTTGAGGGTGGGGAGATCACCGGATTGTTCGTGAAGAACCTGGAGAACGTGCAGGGCGACGAGCGGGACATCATCATTTTGAGCGTGTGTTATGCGCCCGGTCCCGATGGCAAGATGAAGATGAACTTCGGTCCGATCAATCAGGCCGGAGGGGAGAAGCGGTTGAATGTGATTTTGTCCCGGGCCCGGCGGCACATGATGGTGGTGACATCGATCTCGGCGTCCCAGATCACGAACGATTGGAACGATGGGGCGCGTTATTTGCGGAATTTCCTGGAGTATGCCAGCGCGGTCTCGGTCGGTGACCGGGAGTTGGCGGAGCGGGTGTTGCTCCGGTTGCGACCCGTGGGGCGCGAGACGGATGGCGGTGCGGATCCGCGGAAGGAGGGAGGGTCGGTGACTTCACGTGCCCTGGCCACCGCCCTGCGAGCCCGCGGCTACGAGGTTTCCACGGAGAACGGGGAGTCCGGCTTCAAGATCGATGTGGCGGTGCGGCGGACTGGGCAGCCCGACTACGAACTTGCGATTCTCCTGGATGGTCAAGTGCGCTGCGCGGGAGCGGATGCCCTGGAGCGTGCCGTGCTGCGTCCCGGCATTCTCAAGTCTTTCGGGTGGCGTGTCTTCGACGTGCTGAGCAAGGACTGGTATGAAAATCCGGAAATGGTTTTGCTGCAGATCGAGACCGCGCTGGGTTCGGTGGCCTTGTCAGTCGGTGGCCACTCGCTCAGCTGAAGAACAGCTTCTGCGCCGTTCCCCGGAGGAGGTTGGTTTTGTCCTCCGGGGTCAGGAAGTCGAGCCGGTCGCGGATCAGAGAGATCGAGTCCGCGTAGTTGTGCCCGTCTGCCACCTGATAGGGGCAGTCGCTCGCCCACATGAGCCGGTTGGAACCGTAGGCGTTGCGGAGTCTGAGGATGAGCGGCGACAGGTCGAGATACGGAGCTTTCTTGGATCCGAGCGCGTAAAATGCGGAGGTTTTGACATGGACATGAGGAAAGTCCGCGAGGCGGCAGAGGAGATCCACCTCTTCAGGCTGGGCGGGGCCTTTCATTCCGAGACGGGCGAAGTGGTCGATGACCACGCGGGTTTTGGGAAACTCCGTGCACATTTTCTGGATGGCAGGCAGCGCATCCGGATCGGCCAGGAGACAGATGGCCAGGCCCTCGTCCGCCGCGCATCGCCACATGGTGCGCATGCCGTCTCCCCAATTTTCGGCGGTCGCGCGACTGGTGTAGACTCGGAAGCCGCGGACGCCCTGTCGGGCCAGATCTTTCATGGCGTTGGCCACATTGCCCTGGGATTCATCCACGATCGCCACGCCTCCAAAGACGCCGGGGTGGGCCTTCATGACATCGAGCATGTAGCGGTTGTCGAACTTGTAGAAGCTCATCTGAATCAGGACGATGCGTGAGACTCCCTGCGGTCGGCAATGGGTGAACAGCTCTTCCGGGGTAAAGCTGGGCGGCGCCATCTGGGCCGTCGTGAAGCCTTGCGCCAGCGGATAGGTCTGGGTATCGGGTGTCCAGACGTGGACGTGGGCGTCGATGAATTCGCCCTTCGTCGGAGCGGCGAGGGCACGACTGGCGACAGCGGAGCCGGTGAGAGCGGCGAGGAAATGACGGCGGTTCATGGTTGGAAAATGCATGGCGACGGGGCGAGCAAGAGGCGGGGAGCTGATCACGGGGTTGGAGGTCATTCCGGTTTTGCGAGAAACGGATTCGGGACGAGTTCCTGAACCGCGCCGATGATCCGTTCCTCCACGTCCGGCGCGAATTTGGTGGGCCGGTCATAGTAAATCATGGCCGTGGCACCTTCGTAACCGCCTTCCTCGAGAACCCGTTTGGAAGGAATGTAGCAGGGAACGTCGTTGGCGTAAGCATTCACCCAAATCCGGGAGCGATCGTATTGGCGTTTCAGTCTCAGCGAGTAATCCACCGTGACCTCGCCCGGGAGGAAAACCATGGCCAGGGCGTCGCCGAAACTCCAGGTTTGCACGAGGTAGGGGAGATGGGTCGGAAGGGCTTCGCCGCGGTCGAGTCTGGCGAGATTCTTTTTGGCATGATAGGCCACCGCCGCTGTTTTGGATTGCGCCAGGGTCTGCCATGCCTCCCGGGAGGGTGGGGAATCAAAGGCGAGCTGGATTTCCTTGGCGCGGCAGACAATCGGGCCGGTCACCGGTCTCATCTGGGTCAGTGTGAGTCTTTTGACTTCGGAGGCGAGATTCTCACCGTGTTGTTTGACCAATTCCATGGTGCGGCGAGGATCCGGGTTCTGGTCCGCTCCGCAACCGATCGCCACCAGAGCGACAGCCCCGGGAAACTCCCGTTGCAGACTTTCCTGAGTGACCCCTGACCAGTCGCCGTGAATGGAATCGATCCCCAGAGTGGTGCAGTGGCAGGCGTAGTTTGTCAGGATGGCGAGGACTTTCCCTTGGGGATCGATGGCGCGGAGGACCGGCACATCGTGGTCGACCGGTTTGAAGGGGAATGGGCGACGGTTGGCGGCGAAACCGACCGTGCCCACGCTCCAATCGAGGCGGCAAGGGTGGCGGGCTTTGAGGGCTTCACGGGCGACCTGCTCGATCCAGTCGGTGAGCTCGCGGGTGTAACGCTCAATGGCCGGGAGGTGCTCGCTCGGAATGTCCATGCCGAAGAGGTTGGGCAGGACATCCTTGAGCATCGGGGCGCAGTGGGTGTGACTGGAGGCGATCGCGAACCGTTCGTCGCGCAGAGCGGTGTCTTTGGTCAGGCGTCGGATCACCTCCGTTCGCATCGAGGCAGGCACGGCACAGTTGTCCACCGTGACCAGGACAGCCGGACCCGCCCCGTCCTCGCCGATGGCGATCGCTTTGGCAGAAATGCGTTGGGCCACGCCTTGGTGCGGTTCGCGACGGCTGCCATAGCCACTGAGGCGCACCGGATACTCGGGGGTGATGTCGACCGCCGCAGCTCCCACCTGAAACCATTCGGGATCCGAGGCGAGGGCGATCGTCGGGACGAGCGACAAGAGGATGAGCAGTCTTTTCATGATGGGGGCATCGCCGAGGGGGCGAGGTTGCGGAGGGTGGGAGCGTCCCCTTCGAAGGCCAGAATGAATCGGCGGTAGAATTCCACCGCCTGCTCCACTTCTGCGGTCTCCACATATTCCACGGCCGCGTGTGCCCGGTCGATGCTCCCCGGGCCGAAGACGATGCTGGGGACGCCGGCGCGGGAGAGTTTGCTGGCGTCGCAACCGAAGGGGACGCCACAGGGGCGGGGCTCGAGGCCCAGACTTTCGAGCACGGCGGTCGCCGTCCGAACCACGGGCTGATCGGACGCAGTTTCCAGAGCCTCATCGGTCAGCATCGGTTCTTCCATGGCCGCGTCAAAGCCCGGGAACCGGGCGGCGAGGTCATCGAGGATGCCCTGGTAGTGGGCCAGCACCCCGGCCACGGTTTCTCCCGGGAGAAGGCGTCGATCGATCTCGATCACGCACTCATCGGGCACGAAGTTCACCTGCACGCCGCCGTGGATGACTCCGACGTTGCAGGTGGGCGGGCCGAGCAAGGGGTGGGGCCGGTGTCCCAAGGAAGCGGTGTCGTCCTCCAGGGCGATGATGAGCCGGGCCATGTGGGTGATGGCGTTGATGCCCAACTGCGGGCGGGAACTGTGGGCGGCCCGGCCCTGCACGCGAATGCGCCAGCGGAGGACTCCCTTGGTCGCGATCACGCAGCGCAGGCCGGTCGGCTCGGCCACGATGGCGGCGTCGGCCCGCAGATCTTGGCACAAACTGACCACGCCTCGGTAGGAATACTCCTCATCCACCGCGGCGCAGAGAAGCACGTCGCACGGAGGCGTCACTCCCTCCTCCTTCAGCGAGATCATCGCCTGCATCATGGCCGCCAGACCCGCCTTGGTGTCGCAGGAACCGCGGCCGTGAAGTTTGCCATCCCGGATGCAGGGATCGAACGGAGGGATGGTCATCCCCTTGATGGATACGGTGTCGGTATGTGCCTCCAAAACGAGACACCGGCTCCGATTCCGCCCGGGCAGACGCGCCAGGATGTTGGGGCGGCCAGGAAAAACTTCCCGGCTGGTCACGGAGATCTCGTGTTCCTCAAAGAATTGTTGGATGAAGGCCGCGATTTGTGCCTCCCCGGGACCGTCCGCGTAGGCGGGGTTGACGCTGTTGATCCGGACGAGCTGGGAGAGGAGTTGCAGGACGGGCGACATCACACGGTGGCGCAGATTAGCGCCTCGGAGCTTTCCTGGCAAGGCCGCCTCACCACCTCGGAACGAATCGTCCGGTGCGCTGCCGATACGCGGCGTATTCCTCGCCGAAGACTCCGCCGAGATGCTGTTCTTCGTCGCCAGCCTTGAACGAGGCGCAGACGAAGTGAAGCAGGATGAGCCCGAGCGAGAGCGGTGTCGGAAGAAGAAGCACGGTGCCCAGCAGCATCACGATCTGGAAGGAGTAGATCGGGTGCCGGATGCGGGCGTAGGGCCCGTTCTGCACGAGCTTGGAGGAACCGGTTTTGTCGATGCCGATCCGCCAGGCCGCGCCCATGGCGGCGTAGCACCAGAGGGTGCCGGCGTAGCCGAGGAGGAGGAGGGCGATGCCCGGTGCCAGCGTGGCCGGATGGGAGAACCTGGGGAGAAGAGTCAGGAGGGCCGCGTCTGGGCCGGAGATGAGCAGGGGTTGACCGATCCAGCCGGTGATGACGATGAGCCAGCCGAGCCAGAGCAGTCGTTCCCTGGTGTCTTTGGGGGCCAGGTTTGGCGTCCGGCCGATCTTTTTGCGGATGCGCCGGGCCTGAAGATAGACCCCGCCCCAATAGATCACGCCGGAGGCGCAGACCAGGGCACGGCGCCAAATCAATTCTCCACCTTCGATCAATTCCATGATACGCCTTCTTCGGGGGCTGTCAGCAATGCCACGAACCGCTGGATCACTCCATCCATTTTGTCGGCCGGGATGACATTGGGCTTGGAACTGATACCGAGGTTGAGACGGCCCGCAATGCCCGTTATGGAAATGACGAAGGGCATGGCCGGGCCAGCGGAAACGGCGCGCACATAATCGATCACTTCGGTGGCCCCGCGGGTGTTGCAGAGATCATCCACCCGGAAATTGGTGATGCTTCCCCAGACTGGATACGATTTGCGGTAAAAATTGCGCTGTTTTTCAACCGGAAGGCGGCTCAGCATGAAGCGCGAGGCTCGAAAGGTGAGGGCGGCGCCGAGGGAGAGTTTCTCCCTCTTGATCCGGCTGGTGTCGGCCCCGATATCCTGGGCAAGATCTCGTAAGCTAATCCCTTGCGGCACCGGGTGCGTCACGGAGAAGGAACCCAGACAGAGACCGAAGCGATTTCGATCCGCCGGGCGCAGGGTCCCGCGGAGATTGACGACGCAAGCAGCGGTCAGAGCGGGCCGTGGGGTCGGAAATCGCTTGCTGGTGAGCGGGGCCACCGCCAAGAGGAGGGCCGCCAGGCAGAGGTCGTTCAGGGTAACCTGCCAGCGTTTGGCTTTGGCGACAGCACCGGACGTTTCGATCCGGGTGAGTGCGTGGGCCCGGAACTGATTGTGGGCGGAAGGTTCCGAAGAGGAAGGTGGGCGATGGGATCCACGCATGCGTTGAAACTGGCGGACGGCTCCGATCGAGCGCTGGAGCGTTTCCCAGGGATTGCCCATGGGAGCTTTCAATCCGGTGCCGGGATTCAAGGCGAGCCTGGACTCGCGGGAAAGGGCCCGCCCGGTGCAGGCCCCGGAGATTTCCAACAGAAGACGGCTGATCGAATCTGCATCGGCGAGGGCGTGGAAGTAGGCGATGCCCAGAAAGGTGGTCCCATCCGCGCCCGGGCCGCAAAAGAACCGGAAGGGCAGAAAGCGTCCTTGGAGCGGAAAAGGCTCGTTGAGTTGGCGTTCGATTTCGGCCTCGAGTTCGTTTTCTCCGATGACTCGGGGCGGGATGGGCGGATGGTCAGGGTGAAAGTGACAGGAACCCTGGTTGTCAGAGATGCTGACAAGGCCCAGCGAACATGGCCGGAGAACGCTTTCGATTCCCTCTCGATAGTCTTGCGGGGAAATTCCGGTGGAAACCTGGACGACGTGGACCGCGTTGTAGGGGTGGAGTCGGCTCCACTGGAGCATCGTTCGCTGGAACTCATTGAACGCCCCGTGGACATTGGTAGGCCGCGAATCCGCTGCGGATTCGGGCGCTGTCAGGGGCGGGGCGGAGGCACGGTGAGTCACCTCCCTATCATAGACCACTCAGGGACGTTTGCGAATTTCTGCGCGAACCGCTTCGAGGGCGAGATTCTGCAAGTCACGGTTCTCCTCGATGTTGAAGTGATTGGAGCCGAACTCCGCCGCGCTCACTTCCCTGATCCGTCCTCTAAAACCCGAGGCGGCCCGATAGCGTCCCCCGGTGGTGGTGCGGAAATTGATCACGGAACTGGCCCCGTCGCGCAAGGTTTTGCCGGAAAGCGCATCGAACCCCACCACCAGCGCCACCGGAATCTTGTGTTTTCCCAGGTAATTGGCGAAATCAGGACCGGCGTCGCCCCCGAAAGAATGGCCGAGCACGATGATCGGATAGGAAACCGAGCGGGTTTTCGAGCGGCGGATGATGTCATCGGCAATGCCTCGCCACCCGGCGAAGCTGGCTGCCTTGGCGTTGATCCCTTCCTTCCGAAGACGGGCGGCCATTTGATTCATTCCGGTGGAGAAGACGTCGAAGCCGCCGCGCAGAAAATAGACTTCTTCGGCCTGGGCAATTCCTGAGAGCGAGACAGAACAGGCGGCGATGAGCAGAAGACGGGAGAGGAGCGAAAACTTTTTCACAAGACCAACTAGGTAAAAGATCTAAAAAATTACAATTTATATAATATAAATATTCCTCCATCGGGTCAATCGAAAAAATAGTCGACAACGAGGCAAGATTGAGAGGCTTTTCCGAGCTTAATCTTGATATTAAACAAATTTCGATCATCATCTCCGCATGAATTTTTTAAGATTTTGGCTCGCGGTGGCTCTCTTTCTGGGGCTTTTCAGTGGCTGTTCGGGACCTCGTTCCTCGTTTCGGCGGAGTGAACTGGTGAATCTCGAGGCGACCGGGTATTGCAAGTGCGGTCAATGTTGCGGATGGAAGCGGAACCTTTTCTTCCGTCCGGTCTATGCCTACGGTCCACAGGAGGGGCAACCCAAAGTGGTTGGGGTGACCGCTTGTGGGACCAAGGCCAAGCCGGGGACCATCGCGGCCGATACCGCGGTTTTCCCCTTCGGCACTCGCATCCGGGTCCCGGGATATGGTTGGGGAACGGTTGAGGATCGGGGCGGGGCCATTCAGGGGACGCGGCTGGATCTCTTTTTCAATTCGCATCGCGAGGCGCTGGAGTGGGGGCGTCGTTCGGTGACGGTGGAAGTGATCCGGCCTTGAGTTTAGGAGCCGTTTGCGCTGCAATCGGGGCATGACCTGGATTCGGATCATCGTGTGGCTTGCCTTGCTCGGAGCGGTGCAGGCGGAGGAGGGGTTTCGTCCACTTTTCAATGGCCGTGATCTCTCCGGATGGGTGGTGGTCAACACGGCCCCATCGACCTGGAGTTTCAATCCGGAGGGTTACCTCGTCTGCTCCGGAAAACCGATCGGGGAAATCCGGACCGAGCGGATGTTCCAAAACTTCATCCTGGAACTTGAGTGGCGGCACCTCGTGCCCAAGGGAAACGCCGGGATCTTTGTCTGGGCGGACGATATCACGGCCCGGGGCCAGCCGTTTCATCGGGGCGTCGAGGTTCAGATCCTTGAGGAGGCTTACGGCAACACCCGGAGTTACACCACCCACGGCGACATCTTCCCGATTCACGGCGCCGTGATGACGCCGGTGAACGGCCGGGGAGGAAGTCGTGCTTTTCCGATCGAAAATCGCGCCAAACCGAGTCCGGAATGGAATCATTACCGGATCGAGTGTCGGGACGGGAACATCTCTCTGGCAGTCAACGGCAAGGTGGTCACCCGCGGGGAACGCTGCAGTCCGCGAAAAGGATATCTCTGCCTCGAATCCGAGGGAGGCGTGGTGCACTACCGCAACGTGCGGATCCAGGAACTGCCGGACACGCCGGTGGATCCGCAAGATGTCGCCATCGTCAACCGGGGCTTCCGGAGCCTCTACACGGGGGTCGATCTGACGGGATGGAAGACCGGGGAAGGCTGGAAGACCAATGACTGGATCCTCTCTTCGACCGGGCTCAGTGACGCCCGGACCGAGGAACAGTTCGACGGAGACCTCGGATTCATCGTCGATTTCCGGTTTGGGAAAGAGGCAGAGTTCGCAAGCGTGGGGCTGCGCGGGGCCAAGATCGTGCTCGATCCGGCGGGACCTGCCCTGGAACCCACGGGGAAATGGAACCGTTTGGAGGGCACCGTCTCGGGGGACACGCTCTCCGTGACGATCAACGGTCAGAGGGCTGATCAGAAGACGGGGCTGATCTCTTCGGGGGCCTTGTGGCTCGGTTCCAACGGGGCCGTCGATTGGGCCAACATCTACGTGCGGAAGCCATAAGGTTCGTGGCAGGCACGCGCCCACGGAGGTTTCGTCGATGGTGGCGGGTTGAGGATCGCCGCCTGGGCGATTTGGGTGCGTCAGGTTCCGGGTGGCCTTGGTAGCGTTCGACGCGGCAATCGAATTTGTTAGGGAAGAAAAATTGGGCGTAGGGCCGCGTTGCTTGTTGGTCACTGAATGCGCTCCACTCCTCGGCGCGCGACGTCCCGGAGGATTTCAACAGCCTGTTCGGGCATGCATTTTTTCTGGACGAACTGAAGGGAATGCCATATCCTGTATGGCATGAAGATGACCATGCACATTGATGAGGCGTTGTTGCTGCGTGTCATGGCAACCTATGGCTTCGCCAGCAAGACCGAAGCTGTGGAGATGGCGCTTCGTGAACTGGATCGCAAGGCCCGCTTCCGTGAGGTGGGCCTGGCCGGGATGGGCATGACGCCTGAGGAGTTGGGAGCGGCGGTGGATCCTGCCTATGATCTAAACGCCCTGCGGGTGGCGGAAACTCCCACCAAGTATGGGCAGTGACGTCTTGGTGGACAGCAACGTCTACATCGACCTGCTCCGGACGCGGCGGGATCCGGTGGAGGTTCTCTTTGATTGGGCGGCGCGTGAGGATTGTTCGCTGGCGATCTGTGGGATGGTGCGGCTGGAGGTGTTGCGGGGGCTGACTTCCCTGAAAGCGCGGCACAAACTCGGGGCGTTTTTGGATGTGATGATCAACGTGCCCACGGACAATCGGTTGTGGATGGATGCGGCGGATCTGGCGTGGCAACTGGACCGCAAAGGGCGGGCCATCCCGGGGCCCGATGTCATCGTCGCCTCGTGCGCGTTGCGGATTGGGGCGGCGGTGATGACGTCGGATGGGCATTTCCATCAAGTGGAAGGGCTGGCGGTCATTGCGCCGCCTTGAGATCGCTGGTGGCGGGCTTGGGTCCACGGCGCGAATCGCTTCGTGGGCAAGCCGAACTGCGGACTCGGCCCCGCCAGATGGACCTGTCTACCGGGGAGTCTCCGCTTTCACGCCTCAAATGGCTCAGCCGGGAGATGGAATGTGATTGTCAGCGGGCGCGGGCGGCATGGGTTGCGGCATGCGGGCCAGATCGCTCAGCTCTGCTTTGGATCCCTCTTCTCCGGTCAGGATTTCCTGTTTCGACCATTCCAAAGAAACGAGATCCACCTGCCTGGATCAGGGAGCCGGGGAGACCCAATAGCAGATGGCCTCGGTGTCGTTGCGGATGAGGAGGTAGTTCCCCGCGAGGGTTGGGATGTTCCAGGTCACGCCGTTGAGGGCCGGGATCCGGGCGACTTCTTGAAATTCATCGGGTTTGGCCGCGACCAAGGCCAGAGCGCCTTGCTCGGCTTGGACGAGGAGGAGATCGCCGACGAGCAGGTTTTGGCCGAATCCGTAATCACCGCCTTTCCAGAGCCGCTTGCCGGTGGCCAATTCAATGCAGGCGAGAGCGCCTTCGTCGAAGCCGTAGGCGTGATTTCCAGAGACGACGGCCGTGCTGAACTTGGTTTTCATCCGGTTGGTCTTCCAAACAGGCACCGGAGTGCCGTTGGAAAGATCCAGGAGGTGGCTGCCCACTCCGTAACTGGCGGTGAGCAGGATGCGGTTTTCGCCGACGAGTTGGGGCTGCGCCACTTTGGGGAAGGCGCCGGGCCAGTCCCATTTCCAAAGCGTCTTTCCGGTGGCCGGATCATGTCCGGTGAGCCCGTATTGGCCGAGGTAGACCAGGACCTCTTGGCCGGCGAGGCGGAGAACTAGCGGGGTGGAGTAGCTGGCGGCGCCGTTTGCGGATCTCCAAACCGGTTTGCCGGTGACCACTTCGTAGGCTGTGAGCAGGGGAGTGGTCTCGGTCAATCCTCCCGTGATGATCACCAAGTTTTTCCAGAGGAAGGGGGTGTTGCTTTTGCCCCATTCCAGGTTTGCGGCTTCGAGTTCGGCCAGCACTTCGTGGGTCCAGAGGAGCTTGCCGGAATCCAAGTCGAGGCAGTTCAAGCGGCCGAGGACGCCCTGGGTGTAGACACGTCCGTCGCGGATCGCAGGCGTGGAGCGGGGCCCGCGACCGCCCATGGCCGGGGCGAAATCGCCGAGCGGGTCTTTGTGCGTCCAAATGAGGTCCCCACTCACCACGTCGCGACAGGTGATCCACTCTTCCTGGCCGCGTTGTTCGAGGGTGATGGCGTTGCGGCCGACCACGGCGAAGCTGGCCCAGCCGACGCCGATCGGTTGGCGCCAAAGCTCCCGTGGAGGGGAGCCTTTCCAATCCGGATTCAATCGCAGGCCGCGCACCGTGCCATCGCCATCGGGGCCCAGATAGCGGGGCCAGTCCCGGAGCGAGCCCTCCACCTCGCCGCGCCGCTGTTTGGTGACGGTGGTTGGCAGGTGCAACGAGGCTGCGGTCTCCTCCTTGCGGGGGGTCCAACGCCAGGTCGGTTTGATCAGGGAGGTGCCGCCCCAGGTATCGTCCCAACGGAAGAGGAAACCGAGAAGCAGCCCAAGACCGAACAGGCAAGTCAAGCCGCCGAGGAGGAAGCGGCGCCTGGTTTCACCGGGCAGATCGAGCGTGGCCACATACCAGATGGCCACGAGGATGGCGGCCAGGATGGGCAGGAAGGCGTAGGCGTAGAACCGGATGAAGGTTTCCTCCAGGTGAGCCCAAACCATCAAGGCGGCGCCGACGGCGATGATCGCGACAGGGATCCACCAACTCTTTTGCCGCAGCGTTCGGGTTTCCATGAGAGACCACTCGACGTTCCGTTGGGTCTTGGCAACCCGTGCTCAGCAGTAGAGGAGGGAGGAAAAGGTGCGGTGATGTTTTTCCACCAGGGGGTGGCGCGGGCCGAGCACGCGGAAAACCGCCTTGATGGCTTCGGCGGCCGAGCCGTTGGCAAACTTGGGGCTTTCCTGGAGCACGGCGAGCAACGATTCCAGCGCCGTTTCCCAATCCAGTTGACGGGCGGATTCGATTCCCTGCAGGTAGCGATCGCGTGGCGGGCTTTCGGGGATGGTTCCGGCAGAGAGGATGGCCACCGAGAGGAGCTGGAGGCCCTCTGCGGCGGATGACCATTTTGAGCCCGGGGCGATCCGGTCGGTGCAATCTTTGACCCGGGCCGGGTCGATGGCCAGCCAAGCCTGGGACAGGAGGACCCAGCACTCGTCATCCTTTTCCTCCAGGGGTTCGAGGGCTTTGCGGACGGCCTCCGGTTGGCGGGCTGCGAGGGCGTCCCGGGCCTCGGCCAGCGCGGCGTTTTCCGGCAGGGCGAGGTGCGGGGCCAGGAAATCCCTGACCTGGGACGCCGGGCGGGCACCGAGAAATTGGGCCACCGGGGAACCGTCCTTGAAGAGGATGACCATGGGCACCGACCGGACACGGAAGGTGGTCGCGAGGTCTGGATGCTCGTCAATGTTGACCTTGGCCAGTGCCCAGCGGCCACCCGCCTCCGCCGCCAAGCCTTCGAGGACCGGGACGAACTGAAGGCAGGGACCGCACCACGGTGCCCAAAAATCGACGAGGACCGGAAGCTCCCGGCTCCGCCGCAGCACCTCGGAATCAAAATCGGTGACGTCGCAGGCCATCGGCCAAGGTCTGGAGGCTCAGCGCATGCGGGCGAACCGCTTGGCGAGGATTTCCTGGGACGAGGCGTTCCCCACCTTGGCTTGGGCATCGGCGATGAGCGACTGCTCGTTGGCGTTCTTGGTGGTTCGCTCGACTTCGTAAAACACGCCGAATTTGCCTGGCCAAGGTTCTTCCGCCAGTTTGATGGCCTTGGACAGGTCGGTGGTGTCGTGCGCTTTCCAATCGTCCGGGCTTTCGTCCCATTGTTTTTCCGTAATGAGGGGGAACTCCCCGCCTTTGCGTGGGTTGGCGGCATCGAACGATCCCTTGAAGAAGACAACGCACTCGGAGAGCACTTCCACGACGCTGAAGCCGGGGTGCTTGATGGCGCGCTCGAACATCTCGCTCATGTGATTGACTTGAGCTGCGTGGGTCCGGGCCACGAAAGTCGCGCCGCTGGCCACGAGTTTTCGCATCGGATTGACCGGTTCATCCTGGGCTCCCCACGGGTCCGTCTTGGACTTGAAGCCGACCGGAGACGTCGGCGACGTCTGCTTTTTGGTCAGGCCGTAGACAAAGTTGTCCATGATGACGTAGGTCAGGTTCAGGTTCTTGCGGGCGGCGTGCTCCAGGTGATTTCCACCGATGGAGAATCCGTCGCCATCTCCGCCGAAGACGAAGATGTTCAGGTCCGGACGGGACAAGCTGACGCCGGTGGCAAGGGGGATGGCGCGGCCGTGGATGTAGTGAACGCCGTGACCGTTCACGAAGTAGGGGAAGCGTGAGGAACAGCCGATCCCGGCGATGGTGCAGATCTGCTCATGCGGGATGCCGAGATTCTGCACGACCTTGAAGAAGGAGGCGAGCACGGCAAAATCCCCGCACCCCGGGCACCAAGTCGGGTGATCGGCAGAGAGTGCCTTTTTGTCGAGCTTGGCGACGGGTTCTGTGGCTTCGGGGCGCTTGATGGTGATGGTGGACATGTCAGGGGTCTGGAAAATGGTTTGGTTCAGGCGGTCACGGCGATGAAGTCATCGATGCCGGCGATGATCTCCCGGATTTTGAAGGTGAGGCCGTCGGTCTTGCAGATGCTGCGGATTTTCGGGTTGCAGAAGCGGGAGCGCAGGAGGGTGGCCAACTGGCCCTGGCCGTAGACGCCCTCGTCGTTCATTTCGACCACGAAGATGTGATCGTAACGATCGAAGACCTTTTCCAGTCCGGGCGCCATCGGATGGAGATGGCGGAGGTGGATCGCCGCCAGCTTGAGCCCCTTTTCGCGGAGCTGGCTCACGGCCTCGCGGATCGGGCCATAGGTGGAACCCCAGCCGACCAGCAGGATTTCGCCCTGGGCATCGCCGTAAACATCAGGCGTCTTCAGTTCGGCCTCGAGACGACGAAGTTTGTTGCGACGGCGGGCCGTCATCTTCATGTGCAAATCGGGGTTGGACGTCGGGTGCCCCATTTCGTCGTGTTCCAGGCCGGTTACGACGGGATAGAATCCGCCGGTCATCCGGGTTCCCGGGGGAGCGTGCTTGGTCTCGCCAGTTAGGGGATACGGTTTGTAATCCTCGGGCGCGGGGGTCAAGTCGAGAACCGGTTCCACCATGACCTTGGCGAGGTCCGGCTCCGTGAATGCCTCGATTCGGCTGGAGAGGGCTTGGTCGCTCAGGATGATGACCGGCACGCTGTATTTGCGGGCGATTCGGGCGGCTTCGATGGCGATGTAGAAACAGTCCTCCACATCTTTCGGGGCCAGAACGACGCGGGGGCAATCGCCGTGGCTCCCATAGATCGCCTGCATCAGATCGCTCTGTTCCACGCTGGTGGGCAGACCCGTGGAAGGTCCACCGCGTTGGACGTTGATGACGATGAGTGGGATCTCCGCCATGGTGGCCCAGCTGAGCGCTTCCATTTTCAGGGAGAGACCGGGTCCGGCGCTGCCCGTGATCGCCAGATGCCCCGCGTAGGAAAAGCCGAGCGCGATCGAGATGGCGGCCAATTCGTCCTCCGCCTGGATGAACATGCCGCCGTATTGCGGCAGCTCTACCCGCAACTGCTCCATGATCGGAGACCAGGGGGTGATCGGGTAGCCGGCTCCGTGCCGCACGCCGCCCGCGATCAGGCCGAGCGCCATGGCGGTGTTTCCATCCGTGGCCACCCGGGTTTTGCCGGAAGCCGTGGCCGGCTTCAGCTGAAACGCCAAGTCGAGGATGTCACCCAGGGGATAGGCGTAGCCGGCATCGAAAGCCAAGAGCGCATTGCGCAGGATCGATTCGTCCTTGCCCCCGAACTGACGGGAGATGATCTCCACGAGACGGGGCCGATCCAAGTCGAACACGCTGCAGAGCAAGCCGAGGGCGAACATGTTTTTGCCCCGGTCCTTGGCGGTGCCGCCAACCGCTTCGACCGTGGCCGAAGTCAACGGCACCGGGACGAAGGTGAACCGTTTGTCCGAGGTGTCCGGCTTCACTTCGTCCGAGTCGTAAAGACAAACGCCGCCTTCCCGGAGGAAGCCGATGTGGCTCTTGTAGCTGTGTTCGTAGAAGGCGACGAGGAAATCCGCCTGATCGCCCGGGCTGAGGATCTCACCGGAACCGAGGCGGACCTGGAAGATGGAGGGGCCGCCCGAAATGGTCGACGGGATGGTCATGTAGGTGATGACATCCTGATCGGTCCGTCCGGCGAGGCGGGCGAGGAGACCACCGATGGTTTGGATGCCGTCTTGCGAGTTGCCCGCGATGCGGATCACAGCGTCATCGACCATCTTGGAACGAACGCTGTGGCGGCCGGAGACACGAGGTTCGGAGGGACTGGAAGGGGCAGCAGTGGACATCAGAGGGGTTGTCGGTTCTTTCGGTGAGGCGACCGGCTCCAAAAGGGGGGGAGCAGGGACGCAGCAGATTGTTTCCCCGATATTGTCAAGATTGGCAAGGGATTCGTGCGGACTCGGTTGAATTCGCCCCGCGGATCGGTGTTTGCAATTCGGCGCTTCGGGACGATTCTCCACGCCCTTCCGGATCGACATGTTTCAGGTTTTTGCGCAAGACCCCGAATCTCAAGCTCGCCGCGGACGATTGGTCACCGCTCATGGAGTGGTGGAGACGCCCATTTTCATGCCCGTCGGCACCCGGGGTTCCGTGAAGGCCGTCAGTTCGGCGGAACTGCGCGCCCTTGAAGCCCAGATCATCCTCGGCAACACCTATCATCTCTGGCTCCGACCCGGCATGGAGACCATTCGCCATTTCGGCGGACTCCATCGCTTCATGAACTGGGACGGTCCCATTT
This sequence comes from Verrucomicrobiota bacterium, assembly GCA_003402735.1. Lineage (GTDB taxonomy): Bacteria > Verrucomicrobiota > Verrucomicrobiia > Verrucomicrobiales > DEV007 > V1-115. The sequence goes on along the minus strand of QQNE01000015.1, from coordinate 26,985 downwards.
TGACCGATTCCGGCGGGTTCCAAGTTTTCTCACTGGCCGGACTTCGCAAGATCGAGGAGGACGGAGTCCGCTTCCAGAGTCATCTGGACGGGACTTCAATGTTTCTCAGTCCGGAGGTTTCGATGGAGATTCAATCCGTTTTGGGAAGCGATATTGTGATGGCCTTTGACGAGTGTCCGCCTTATCCCTGTGAGCGCGACTACGCGGCCCGGAGCCTGGCGCTGACGCTGCGTTGGGAAGAGCGCAGCCGCCGTTGGTTCGCCGATCACGCCGATTCGTCCCGCCAAAAACTGTTCGCGATCGTTCAAGGGGCAACCTACGCCGATCTGCGGGAGGAGAGCGCCAAGCGACTCGTGGGCCTCGATTTCGACGGTTACGCGATCGGCGGGGTGAGCGTGGGCGAACCTGAAGAGGAGATGCTGCGGGCGGTGGAGAATAGCGTGCCCTTTCTGCCCCCGGACAAACCGCGTTACGCGATGGGGTTGGGGCAGCCGGACCAGCTTCTGGAGATGATCGCTCGCGGAGTCGACATGTTCGACTGCGTGTTGCCGACCCGGGTGGCGCGGCACGGAACGGCCTACACGGAGGACGGGACCTTGAACTTCAACAACCAGCGCTTCGCCCTGGAGGATGCGCCGATTTCGGAGAACACCCACCCGCTTTGCGCCGGATACAGCCGCGGTTACATTCGTCATTTGGTTACCCAGGGTGAAATTCTCGGGCTCCGGCTCTTGACGCTTCACAATCTCCATTTCTATCTAAGCTTGATGGAACGGGCAAGGCGTGCTATCGACACGTCCTCGTTTGCCGGATTCCGGGAATCTTTCGTGTCCCGCTTCCGGGCTGGGCAACGCACGACCGGTCCGTGAGCGATGCGGACTGCACCCCCGAAGCCTTTTTGCGTGAACCAGTAACTCTCTTTTTCCCCCTGAACCGATGACACCTCTCTTTTCTTTTCTCGCCCAGCAAGCACCGGCACCGGACGCGGGTCCGATGGGTTCCATGCTGGTGCCGATGGTTCTCATGATGGCCATGATGTATTTCCTCATGATCCGGCCGCAGCAGAAGAGGCAGAAGGAACTGGAGAAACAGATCGAAGCCATCAAGGTCGGAGACTTGGTCGTCACCACGGGCGGCATGCACGGCATGGTGGCAAACAAGGGAGACAAAGTGGTCACGCTTCGGGTGGCCGACAATGTCCGCATCAAATTTGACTCGAACGCCATTGCACGAGTCTATCCCAAGGGAGCCGCAGATGCTCCGGTGATTGAAGGCTGAACCCGCGCAAGTTCCCCCCAGACCCAGACAGACCCCATGGAACCGACCAAAGCTCAGGAAGGCGCGACCCCGTCCCCAGCAAAAGTGGCTGAATCAACCGCCAAGGCCGCGACCCCCGCGCCGCAGGAACCGGCAAAGCCCGCCGAGGCAGTGACCAAGGCACCGCCCGCTCCAGTGGCACCCAATCCGGCCAAGGCCGCTCCCGTTGTAGCGCCAGCACCGACTCCGGCCGCGGCCAAGGTGGAGAGCGTCAAGCCGGACGCTGCACCCTCCGCTCCGGTCGCCACCAGTCCGGCCGTGACCGTGGAGACCGTCGGCAAGGCACCCGCCACTCCAGGGGATTCGGAAACGTTGTCGCCCGCTGACCCTGTCACGATTTTTTGGATTACCTTGGGGCTGTTCGGCCTGTTCGTCGCTTATTTCATTAGTGAAAAGGCTTCGCCGAAGCGGATCCTGGCCACCCTCTTGACGATGGGGGTGACTGCCTTCTGTGCCTATTTTTATCTTTCGTTAGGGATGCCTCAGGGGATCGACCTCCAGGGCGGGACCCAATTCCTTCTGGAAATTCAGTCCGACAAGGACAAGATCATCAACGTCGCCGACCAGGAGGAGGTCATCAAGACGCTGCAGCGTCGCCTCGACGCCGGGGGCAAGACGGACATGGCGCTTTCGCGCCAGGGAGAGAATCGGATTCTGGTCGAGATGCCCGGCATCACCGAGACCGAGAAGAAGGCGATTCGTCAAACTCTGGAGACCACCGCCAAGCTGGAATTCCGGTTGGTGCATCCGCAGAGCGGGCCAGAACTGGTGAGTCGAGTTCGCGAAGGCGACATGTTTTTGCCGACGCACGACTTGTTGGAGCCCTACGATGAGACGACCGGAACGGCGGAACTGGTGGAAGGAACCAAGGCCCTGGACGGCACGGCGGTGAATTCCGCGGGAGTGGGTTACGATCAGGGGGGCTACTACATCAGCGTCACGCTCGATTCTACCGGAGGCGACAAGATGTTCAAGTTGACCGGGTTGCATCGTGGAGAGCGCCTGGCGATCATCGTCGACAACAAGGTGGTCTCCGCGCCGGTGATCCAGAGTCAGTTCGGTGCGAATTTCCAGATCACGGGGCAGTTTAAGAGGGAAGAGGCGGAGCGTCTCGGCACCTTCCTCAAAAATCCCCTGCAGAACCCGATCCGGATCATCAATGAGTCGAGCATCAGCGCATCGATGGGCAAGGACACGATCCGTCAGGGCGTCTGGTCCGGCGTGGCGGGCTTGGCAGCGATTATGGTCCTGGCGGTGATTTGTTACAACACGGCGGGATTCATCGCGGTGATTGCCCTCGCGCTCAACGTGATCATCATTTGCGGCATCATGGCGATGTTTCAGTTCGTCCTGACGATGCCTGGAATCGCGGGGATCATCCTGACCATAGGCATGGCGATCGACGCCAATGTTTTGATCTACGAGAGGTTCCGGGAGGAGAGGCAAGCTGGGAAGAGCTTTGCGGTGGCCCTGGACGCCTCCTACAACAAGGCGTTCTCCGCGATTTTTGATTCCAACATCACCACGTTGATTGCGGCGGCCATGCTGATCGCGTTTTCGACGGGGACGATGAAAGGATTTGCGACGACCCTAATCATCGGTCTCACCAGTTCCCTGTTCACGGCGCTGTTGGTCACGAGGACCTGTTTCGGTTGGCTGGCTTCTTTGGGATGGCTCAAGGACATGAGCTTCCCGACGATCATGAAGCCGACGAACTTTGACTTCCTCGGAAAATCCCGGGCCGGGGTCACGCTCTCCCTCGCCTTCATCCTGCTGACTGGTGCCTTGGTCTACGTGAAGAAGGACGCCATTCTGGGGGTTGATTTGCGGGGAGGAGACAGCGTGACGATTCTTTCTGGCGAAGGGCTGAGTGTTTCCCGGATCGAGGAATCCCTGCAATCGGCCGGGCTGACCTCGACTCCAATCGTCAAGGAGCAGCAGAACGTGGGCACGAATTCGAGCTTCTTCACGATCCGCACGGCGACCGGTGAGGGCAACAAGGCGCTCGATCATCTTCGGGCGTCGACCAAGCTGGCGTTGGCGGACATCGAACTGAGCTCGGTGGGGCCGCAGGTGGGCCAGGAGATGCTGGTTTCTTCGGGCTGGGCTCTCTTCCTCGGGATCGTGGCGATCTTCGTTTACGTGACCTTCCGTTTCAATTCCGTGGCCTTCGCCCTGGGGGCGGTGCTTGCCGTGGTGCACGACATGATCGTGACCGTGGGCGCCATGATTTTGCTGGGTGAAGACATGACGCTGATTCTCGTGGGAGCCTTGTTGACGATCGCGGGTTACTCGATCAACGACACCATCGTCATCTTCGACCGGGTTCGGGAGGGGCTGCTCACGCATCGGGGAACGCTCAAGGACGTCATCAACGTCTCGCTGAATCAGACTTTGAGCCGGACCATCCTGACCAGTGGCTTGACCATGCTGGCGGTGCTCACCCAGTTGATTTTCGGGGGACCTTCCCTCCACAGTTTTGCCTTGGCGCTGACGGTCGGGATGGTCACCGGGACCTACTCGACGCTCTTTATCGCGGCTCCAGTGGTGCTCTGGTGGGTGCGCAAGCGCAAGATCAACCTGCGCAAGGAGATCCTGGATGCAGAGGCAACCAAGATCGCGGGACCGGCTTCCGCAGGTGTTTGAAGTCTCCCTCTTGACAACCCATCCAGGCTGACTACGTTTCCGGCCCGTTTTATCGTTTCAGGATCTTATCCAACCACTCGCAATGCCCGAAGTCTTCGTCAAGAAAGGTGAATCCGTCGATCGCGCTCTCAAGCGTCTCAAGAACAAGTTGGAGACTGAGGGGATCATGGAGGAAGTTCGCCGACTTCGGGCTTTTGAAACGCCGAATGCCCGTCTCAAGCGCAAGGCTCGTGCCAACGCCAAGCGGGCCCGTTTTAAGCTCCGTTTCACCTTGAACGAGAAGCCGGCTCCCGTCGAAGAGGCCGCTTGACCGGTCGATCCGCCCAAGCTTGGGCGGAAGCGTGATCCCGGGCTCTCCCGGTCACTCTTCTGAAGCGGCTTGGCCCCGCCACCTCTCGGTGACGGGGCCGTATGCCTGCCGCCGCACAACCACTCGCTAGTGCGACGGCGCTTTTACCCAGTTACACCACAGACAGGTATCGCGCACCAACGCGATACCGGATTCGCCAAAGTTCTCCAGGGAGGGCCACCATTTGCTTGCGGAAAGTTCTGCCTTCACTGGATTCTTTTCATGAGACGGCGGAGCGCCTCAAGTTCCTCAAACGGGAGGCAAGATTGTTTCAGAAATTTTCCCCGGCACTGCGGAGGGTCGGTTTTGGGAACGACTCCGGAAGATGAAAGTCCGGGCCGGACCCGGGCTGCACGACGGCGGCCAAGTAGCGGCGCAGTGGATGACCCAGGATCATGGTGACGTTGAGGCGCAAGCTGGCAACGGGCAGATCCTGCGGTAGGGGAAACGACAGGCCTGCCTGCCATCCGTGGGATCCTTCGGTTCCTTGCGTGACCCAAGTCTTGACCTGGGGGGGCGGGGCATAGTCCGGGTCCCGGATTCTTCGGGATCGAAAGCCTTGCGCCCACCAAGCGCCGTGTGGACTGAGGTTCCATTCGGTGTAGCGCGTGGATCCTTCCTCTCCCAGGAACAACTCGCCGACGTCCCGCGTCCAGAGTTCCTCCATGAACACGCCGCAGGCGCTGCCCGGGGCCGGTTGAGCGGGAGGGAGAAAACTTCGGGCTTCGAAGCGAAACCGTCGGCCATCGGTGGAGAGGCGGAATCCGGCTCCGATCGAGTCCGGGACGGGGGCTTCGTCCCAGTCCTGGGAGAATTTTTGCCAGGGCAAGTCGAGGTCCGCAACGTCCTCCAGCCGTCCAAGCAGGTGGATCTGGGGCTGGACAATTGTGCGAGGTGGGGCGTCCATGAATCATACTCCCCACGTTTTTGCCGTCGCCAAGCCAATCCCATGAACAAATTTCTCCACTTTCTGCTGCCCGGTGGCTCCGGCCAGGCGGGGACGATGCTCTCCAGCGCGTTGCGTAGTGCCGGGCACCGGGTCACGATTCTCTCCCGGCATCCCAGGAGCTCGGAAGAAGTCGCTTGGGACGGGGTGCAACCCGGGCCCTGGGCGGATCTCCTGAATGAGACGGACGTCGTCATCAATTTGGCGGGGCGCAGCGTGAATTGCCGTTATCATCCGGAGCAACGCCGGGAGATTCTGGAATCGCGGATTCTTTCCACGCGCGCTATCGGCGAGGCGATCCGGGCGGCCCGCCGTCCGCCTTCGCTTTGGTTGCAGTCCAGCACGGCCACGATTTACGCGCATACCTTGGGTCCGGCGCACGGCGAGGACGGCGTGCTGGGAGGTGATGAGCCGGGAGTTCCGGAGACGTGGAAGTTCAGTGTGGAGGTGGCCAAAGCCTGGGAGGCAGCCGCTCAGGAGCATCAACGGCCGGAAACGCGATTGGTGTTGCTGCGCACCTCGTTCATCCTGAGTCCGCATCGTGGAGGTGCGTTTGATGTCTTCATGCGGTTGGCGCGCAAAGGACTTGGGGGCACGCAGGGGACGGGACGTCAGTTTGTCTCGTGGATTCATGAAGCGGATTTTGTGCGGTCGGTTCAATGGATCATCGACAAGCCGGAGATTTCCGGGCCGGTGAACTTGGCCGCTCCGTTTCCGTTGCCGAACCGGGACTTCATGAAGGATATCCGTGGGGCGGCGCGTCATCCCTTTGGTGTGCCGGCGCCCCGCTGGGTGTTGGAGCTTGGTGCGGTGGCCTTGGGGACGGAGACGGAGTTGATTCTCAAAAGCCGCAGAGTGGTCCCCGCCAAGTTGTTGAAGTCTGGTTTTCTGTTTCGCTATCCGCACCTGGCCCAGGCCATGGAGGAGTTGGCGCAGCGGTGGTGGGCGCAAGGCTGAGTCCCCGGTTGACATTGGCGGATGGGGGGCGATGAACCGGGGCAGTCATGGCCGTCATCCAGCATCCATTTCCGTTCGATCCGACCTATGGGATGGGCCGGAACGAGTTGTTGGGGATCGGATCGCCAGAGCCACCCGCAGACGAGGCGGCATTCTGGGGACCAAGGTTTGCCGCCGCCGCGGCGTTGGATCCGGCGATTGAGATCAACGAGGATGCGCCCACCGGGTCTTGGAGGCGATTTCGGGTCTCGTTCCATTCGGTTGGCGGGGTGCGGATCCGTGGCTGGCTTTTGGTTCCGCGGGATGGGCTTCCTCCGGAGCGTGGGTTTGTCATTGCCCACGGGTATGGAGGGCGCACCGGGCCGGACACGCACCTGCCGTTGGGAAGGGCGGCCCTGTTGTTTCCTTGTCTGCGGGGGTTGTCTCTGAGTCGGCTTCCGGGGGTGCCGACGGACCCGTGTGGGCATGTGTTGCACGGGATCGAACGGCGTGAGACCTACATTCACGGGGGGTGCGTGGAGGATGTTTGGTGCTCGGTGACCGTCCTTTTGCAACTTTACCCGGGGCTTGCGGGGCGAATTGGGTTCATGGGAATCAGTTTTGGGGGCGGGATCGGGGCGATGGCTCTGGCCTGGGAGAACCGCGTGGCCCGGGCCCATTTGAATGTTCCGAGTTTTGGGAATCATCCGGTGCGGCTAGGGTGTCCCACGGTGGGAAGCGGCGAAGCGGTGCGTGCGTATGTGGCGCGCGGGCTGGATCCGATGCCGACCCTGGCCTACCACGACGCCGCGACGGCGGCGCGCCGGATCCGGATTCCGGTTCATTGCGCGCTGGCGGAGTTTGATCCGGCGGTGGCGCCTCCGGGGCAATTTTCAATTTTCAATGCGTTGTCAGGGCCGCGAGAACTCTTCTTGCTGCAGGCAGGGCATTACCCGTATGCGGGGGCGGTGGAAGAGGAGCAGCGTTTGATGGGGGAACTGGAACGTTTTTTCGAGAAACTATGAAGCGGGACTATCACCGTTGGCATTCGCCGAACCTGGGGCGTGAGATGGAGCTTCTGGTTTTTGGGCATGCCGGGGAGAGAGTGCTGATCTTTCCGACCCGGGACGGGAGGTTTCACGAGTATGAGGATATCCGGATCGTGGAAGCGATCGCGCCGAAGTTGGAGGCTGGGGAACTGCAGTTGTTCTGCATCGACAGCGTGGCTCACGAGTCCTTTTACTGTTTCTGGTGTGAGCCTGCGGGGCGGGTGAAGCGGCACAACGAATTTGAGAGATACGTGCTGGAGGAAGTACTTCCGTTCATCAACGAGTGCAATCCGGATGACCGGACCGTGGCGCACGGGTGCAGTCTGGGGGCGTTTCACGCGGTGAACATCTCCCTGAGGCACCCTGGGCTGTTTACAAGGGTGGTTGCGTTTTCGGGGCGTTATGATCTGACCTGGGCGGTGGAGGGGTTCGGTGACCTGTTCGATGGATACTACGATGACGAGATCTACTACCACAACCCGAGCCATTACCTGCCAAACCTGCGATGCGAGGACACCCTGGCTTTGATCCGTCGGATGGACATCACCCTGGTCATCGGCGATGAGGATCCGTTCTTGGAGAACAACCGGCAGTTTGGGGACGTGCTCCAGAGCCAGGGCATCGAACATCGTTTGCATGTCTGGCAGGGGCGGGCGCACAAGGGGCATTACTGGCGGCGGATGGCTGCGGAGTATCTGTGAGGGCGTTTCCCCGGCGCACGGAAGTTTGCAAGGGGCGAAATTTCGCCTCTTGATTGTCCTTGCTTTCCTCCTCCACGGAAGAAGGCCTGTCAGGCCCGGTCCGCGCGGATTCGCTGCCACCTTGCCACAGCCGCTTCGCGCGGGGTGTGTTTGCCAGAGGCACGTCGAATTTTTCCTTTGCGCAGCGGCGGATGTCATCGAACATCGGGTTCCGGTGAAGTGTTTTCGCAAATGAAGTCCCAGGCTGCCGAGGCGGTTAGAAAACCGCGGGTCGAGTCTGGATATGGTTCGCCCAAGCCCACGGTGCAATTGCCGATTGGGGGATTGCGCAGGGCCGGAGCCTCGGATCTGGACGAACTCATGCGTTTGGAGGAGGCCTGTTTTGAGGCTTGGCGCCGGGATTCCCGCCGCATGATCCGGGACAGTCTGAGGAATCCGCGCCACGAAGTGTGGGTCTGTCCAGAGGTGGAAAGCGGCGGAGAGAGATTGACCGCCACGTTGGTGTTGCGTTGGCTGCCGGGGGCACTCCGGGTCTATTCACTGGCCACCGATCCTGAACGGCAGGGGAGTGGAATGGGGCGGTTCTTGATGGACTTCGCCCGGCGCCGTGCCGAAGAATCTGGCGTGCGTGCGATGCGGTTGGAGGCGGATGCGGGGCGGAAGGGCTTGCTGGGCTGGTATGAAAGACTGGGTTTCACCCGCGAAACCTTGTTGAAGGATTTTTACGCGCCGGGGCGGGATGCCTGGCGGATGATCGCGAAATTGGCCGATGCGCCGACGGCGCTTCCCGAGTGACATGCCTACACCGAACCTCCTGGTCGTTACCAACACCAGCCACTGGAATCTGCCCTTGGAATCCGTGGAGGTCATTTCCGCCCGGCAGTATCTCTCGCCAGACACGATTCAGCAGTATCCCGGGGCGCGGGTCTTCAATCTGTGTCGGTCTTATTCCTACCAGAGTCTGGGCTACTACGTCTCGCTGCTGGCGGAGGCGCGCGGTCACCGGGCCATTCCAAGCGTTGGCACTCTGCGGGATTTCCGGTCCCAGGCGATTGCCCGGTCCCTGGGCGATGAGATTGACGAGACCATCCAGAGCACGCTGAAGAGAGAGGACAAGGCGGAGTTTACGCTCGAAATCTTTTTCGGACAGACGTTGGATCGGGCGCACGCCCAGTTGGGGACGCAACTCTACCGGTTGTTTCCGTCGCCGCTGCTGCGGGCCCAGTTCGCGCGGCAGAAGCGATGGACCCTGGTCTCGGTGGCACCGCTGAGCCTGAGTCAATTGCCCGAGGCGGAACGGGACCGCATCGCGGAGTTTGCCCAGAGTTATTTCCGGAAGCGGCACCAGTCCAAACTTCCCAAACAGCGTTTCCTCTTCGATCTCGCGATCCTGGTCAATCCGTCGGATCCTTCGCCTCCTTCGGACGAAAAGGCGCTGCAGAATTTTACGGAGGCGGCGCGTGAAGTGGGTTTCTTCGTGGAAATGATCACGAAGTCCGATGCGGACCGGATCACGGAATTCGATGCCCTTTTCATCCGCGAAACCACGGGGGTGGATCACCACACTTACCGGCTCTCCCGCCTGGCCCACGCCGAAGGTTTGGTGGTCATGGATGATCCGTGGTCCATCTTGCGCAGCGCCAACAAGATTTATTTGGCCGAGTCCATGGCTCGGGCCAAGCTGCCAGTGCCGGCAACGACGATCCTCACACGGGACGATCTGAGCGAGAAACGGTTGCAACGGGTGCAGTTGCCTTGCGTGCTCAAAATTCCTGACGCTTCGTTCAGCCGCGGCGTGCGCAAGGTGGACTCCCGGGAGGAGCTGCGGGCGGAGTTGGAGGCGATGCTCAAAGAATCCGAATTGATCCTGGCCCAGGAATTTGCTCCGAGCGAGTATGATTGGCGCATCGGGGTGCTGGATCACAGGCCACTCTTTGCCTGCAAATATTTCATGGCTGCCGGGCACTGGCAGGTCTACAACTGGAAAGCCGAAAAGCAGGAGCATCGGGCGGGAAAACACGAGACGTTGCACGTCGAATTCGCGCCCCCTCTGGTGGTGGAAACCGCCTGCCGCGCCGCTCAACTGATTGGAGATGGACTCTATGGAGTCGATCTCAAGCAGGTGGGCAATCGCATCATGGTGATTGAGGTCAATGACAATCCGAACGTGGAGACAGGCATCGAGGACGCGGCTCTCGGGATGGAACTCTATCGACGGGTGGCGAGGTCTTTCCGCCGCCGCATCGAGCAAGCCCGGGCCTGACCTGACGGAACCATTATGATTCATCCGGATACGGAACTCCGTTTCATCAGTGAGGCCATCGGGAATGGCGTGGTGGCGACCCGACCGATCCCCCGGGGCACCATCACCTGGGTGCAGGATCGGCTTGATCGGACCTATCCGGTGGAGGAGCTGGCTTCCTTCCCGGTCTTGTTGCGTGAGGTTCTCGACAAATATTGTTACCGCAATCGCCAAGGACATTATGTGTTTTGTTGGGATCACGCGCGGTTCATGAACCACAGCTTTGATTCCAACTGTCTCCTGACGCCCTACGGTTTGGAGATCGCGGTGAGGGACATCGCCGCCGGAGAGGAGTTGACCAATGATTACGGTTGTTTCAACATCATCGAGCCGTTCAGGCCCTGTGAGGAAGAAGGCGGTCGGGAGATCGTGGAACCGGATGATCTCTCACGTTGCCACGACGTTTGGGACGGGAAGATCCGCCGGGCGGTCGAGGATTTCCCCGGCGTCGCGCAGCCCCTGGGAAGTTTGGTGAGTTCCGCTGTTTGGCAGGAACTGGAGGCGGCGGCGACAGGGCGCGGACCGCTGGCCTCGGTCAGGACGATGCTTTTCTGCGAGACGCAAGAGGGTTAGTGACCAGCGGCGATCACGTGTTGGACGATCTGTTGGCGATCGCCAGCGCACTCCCAAACGAAGCGCAGGAATTCCACGGGATCCAGCCCATGGCTTTCGAAGAAGGCCAAGTCACCCGGGCAACCATACATGATGTCCGGGTCGAGCTCCCCGCGGAGCTTGCCCTCGGCTTTCCTGATGAGACGGGGAAGCCACGCGATTCCGTCGAGGGTGTCTCCCTTGCCCGGCAGTTCGGCAGGAGTGATCAAGTTGGTGGAAGGCTTGCCGCCCTGGACGTTGAGGAAGTATTCGCGGCGGACTCCGGCAATGTTGATGATGGTGCCAGCGTCAGGCTCACCGTGGTTGGCGTGGTCCTCGACGTAGTCGAAGAGTTCGCGTGGTGTGTAGCCGATGGACCGGAGGAAGGCTTCATCCTCGGAATCGGAGAATGATTCCCAGCGGGTTTGCCCGGCCCGGTAACGAGCCAGCCATCGATCAAACAGGGCGAGGAGTGGGGTTTCCCAGGAAGCGCTCATCGGTTCAGAGGTGGGACAGGCTTTCGTCCAGGGCGTTGAGAAGGATCGTGATGCTCTCCTCCGTTTCGTTGCCCATGTTGGAGAGGCGGAAGGTTTTGCCTTTGATCTTGCCATAACCGCCATCGATCGCGATGGCGTGGTTTTGCTTCATGAGCTTTTGGAGACGGTCCACATCGATGCCCTTGTTGTTGGCGATGCAGGTGAGCGATTTGGAGCGGTATCCCTCGGGAGCGAAGTGTTGGAAGCCTTCGGAGGCGACCCAGTCATGCACCATGGCGTTGAGTTTGGCGTGTCGCTCGTAGCGTTGGGCGATGCCTTCCTCGAAGATTTCCTCCACCTTTTGCTTCAAGCCATAAATGGTGTGAATGCAGGGGGTGGAGGGCGTCATGTTTTTCGTGTGGTTCTCGTGGAACTCATGAAAGTCGAAGTAGTAGCCCCGATCCGAGAGTTTGGAGGCGCGCTCCATGGCCCGGGGGGAAACCGTGAAGAGGGCCAACCCGGGGGGCAGCGCCAGGGCTTTCTGGCTGCCGGTCAAGAGAACATCCGCGCCGAGGTCATCGAACGGGGTCGGGACCACGGAGAAGGAGGAGACGGTATCGACGATGAGGAGCACATCGGGATACTTGCGAACCACGGCGGCGATGTCCGCCAGCGGGTTCATGACGCCCGTTGAAGTCTCGTTGTGGATGAGGGTGACGGTGTCGAACTCACCGGTGGCCAAACGGGCATCGACCTGTTCGGGCAGGATGGGTTGGCCCCATTCCACCTGAAGCGTTTCGGCCTGCTTGCCGCAACGCTTGGCCACGTCGAACCATTTGTCGGAGAAGGCACCTCCGCAGCAGTTGAGGACTTTCTTGACCACGGTGTTGCGCAGGGCGCCTTCCATGATGCCCCAGGCGGAGGAAGTGCTGAGGTAAACGGGACCGGTGGTGCCAAAGAGCGTTTGCAGTTTGGGTTGGATGGAGGCGTAGAGTTGCTGGAACTCGGATCCGCGGTGCCCGATCATGGGCGTGCACATCGCCTCGTAGGTCGCGTGGGAAATTTCCACGGGCCCGGGAATGAAGAGTTTGGCGTGGGACATTGCTGGGAAAAAGGGGAGTGAACGTGTGAGAGAGAAGGTGGAGGATGTCCAGCGCATTTCTGGCCGGAGTTTTCAGTCATACGAGGGAAGCCGAGTCCAGGATACGTTACGGAGGAGGGTCAGTCGCGTCGCCCCAGAGGAAATGCTGGAGTCGGATCCGTTTGGCCAGTTCGGCGGCCTCGACCGCGCGCGAGCCTTCGGTGAGTCCGAGTCGGTCGGCCAAGTTGGCTGCGCCCCGCCAGTTTCGCTGTTCTTGGAGCAGGGCGATGCCGGCAAACCCGGCCCGGTAATACCAGGCATATTCGGGCACTTGATCGGCGCGGAGATTTTCCGTGGGCGAGCGGGCGACGACGTCGTAGTAGATCTCGAGAGCCTGGTCATCGTCATCGAGGAGTTCCAGGCACTTGGCCTTGAAGACCATGGCTTGGTTGCGCCACATCCGGTCCGAACCAGCCGCATCGATGATTTCGTCGAAGGCGGCCACGGCGGCGATCAGGGATTCCTGGGCTGAAGGGAGTTGTTGGGACTTCTCGAGGAAGGCTTGGCCGCGATTGAGGAGGGCAGCGAGGCGCAGGTCGGCGGGGATGGGATCCGGGGAACGGAGGATGGCATCGAGGACCCGGATGGCATTGTCCGGATTTCCCTCGCGCATCAGGGAGAGGGCCTGTTGGCGCCTGGATTCCATGGCGAGGGGGCCCTTGCGGTCGATCACCTCCGCCCAGAGGGCAATGGCCTGCTTTGAGTCTTGAGCGGACATGGCGGCCTTGGCGGCAAAGAAGAGAGCCGTCTCCGCCTGGGGACCGGAGGGATCTTCCTTGTGGAGAGTCTCGAACTTGAAGCGGGCCTGGGTGAAATCGTCGGCGTTGAAGTAGAGTTCGCCCACTTTCATGAGCACTTCGGCCCGCCGCCGGGAAGCCGACCAAGACTTGAGAAAATGTTCGCCGGCCCGGGTCGCCGCGTCGGGGTTTTCCGAGGCGATCTCGATCCAAAAGCCGACGTAGTCCGCGTGTTCCTGGAGGGCGGGACTCAGCGCCCCGGAACGGATGGTTTCCAACTGACGGCGGGCCGCGATGACTCGTGGAGGGAATTCCAGGAGGTGAAACTCCGCGATCGCGAGGCTCGCTTCCAGCATCCGAGGGTGGTCCGGGTGATCGCGGGTGAAGTCTTTGAGGGCGGGGAGAGCTTCCGGGTATTTGCCCGCCGCCAGAAACAAGGCCCGTTCCAATTGCAGGCTGGCGGAGAGATCACCTCCCTCTGGCAAAAGTCTGACCTCCGAGAGATGTTCGTCGTAAACGGCGGTGTCGCGGGATTGGAAGGCCGCCACGGTGGCGTTGTAAAGATCGCCGACGGAAGGGGAATCGCCCCCGGCAGCGAGAAAGGAGGTCGCGGCCCGGGTGTAATCACCCTGCACAAAGCGGGCCCTGGCATCCAGATCGGCCGCATAGTGTCGTTCCTCGGGGCGCAGCGGTTTGTCTTTCAGGGTTTCCAGGAGACGGATGGTTTCCTGGGGAGCTTCTCTGTGGAGACGCTGGGCCAGGGTGAGCGTGGCCAGCGGCACCAGCGGATGCTTGGGGTAGAGTTCCAGGAACTTGCGCAGTCCCGGAGCGCCCTCCAGACCCGGCAGGGAGGAGGATCGGTAGAGCAGAGCATAGGCAGCAAGGGAAGGTGCGGCCGATTCCTCCCAGATTTTCAGGACCGGAGGCGATTCGGTGAAGAAGCCGAGACGCTCCAATTGGAAAAACGCTTCGCCGAGGAGGGTGCTTTCCGGTTTTTGGCTGATGAAATCGGTCAAGGCGGTGACGGCCTCTTCCCGCCGATTCAATCTTGCCAGGCTGTGCGCCATGAGGATGCGCGCGGCGTCGTGCAATCGTTGATCACCCTCGCGGGTCGCCTCGATCAGTCCCGGCAACGCCGCCACCGCTGCGCCAGGATTTCCCTGTGCCAGGTCGAGTCTGGCGAGGACGAACCGGTGCTTCAAGGCCAGGGACGGCGGCAAGAGCTTGGGATCGAGTTCCTTGGTCAATCGAGCCGCCTCGGCAGCTTGATTGAGCGCCAGATGGATTTCGGCGCGGCGCAGCAGCGCGGTCTGGGTGAGGGCTGGAGGCACTTTTCCCGGCAGGGATGCAAGCAGGAGCAGGGCTTCCGCCGCCTGTCGTTCACGGACGAGGATGTTGGCGCAACTCAGCGCCGCGTGGGCCGCATGCGGATTCTTGGGATCAGTCGCAGCGGCGCGCAGCGTGGCGACCGCTTCCGAGGCCCTTCCGGCTTCAGCCAGGGCCACGCCGCGCCAGTAACGCACCGAGGGAAGATCGGCCAGGGCCGGGTCATCGCACCGGGCCAGGGCCTCGGCGGGGCGGTCGGCGCGGACGAGGGACTCGATGAGTCGTTCGCCGATCAGTTGTTGGCCGCTCCTGCCAAAGGTCTTTTCAGCAGCGGGGTAGGCGCGGGCCAACTTGACGGCGGCGGCTTGGGGGATGCCGTCACGGATGGCTTCCAGGGCCAACTGGTAAAAATCCTGGCTGCTCACGGCCGGAGCCTGCTGTCCGGAGAGCGGCGCAGCCCAAGCCAGCGCGCACAACGCCAAGATCGTTGCAGGGGACGGCATGGGGAAGTGGAGACGGCTGAAGGCCACGACGCTTCAAAATAGCCTGTTCCGGGAGGGAAACAAGCGATGGAAAAAGCGGCGGTGGCCGGACTTCACTTCAGGGTCAGCACGAATGCCTTCACGTCGGCGATTTCCTGCGGTTTCAGGATGAGTCCCATCGGGGGCATTGGACTGATCGGCGTGGCCACATACCCCTCCGCGAGAATGGCGTTTGGTTCCAGCAGGCTCTGCGTGATGTAAGCCTCGTTCTTGCGCGCCGCGATGCCGTCCAAGGCCGGGCCGACGGGACTGCCCTTGCCCCCGAGCATGTGGCAGTTCATGCAGGCGGCCACGGGATGTTTCCAGAAGATTTGCTCGCCGCGTCCGGGATCGCCGGCCAGGACCTGGTCTGCGGGATCTTCCACCGGCATCACCTCGCAGAGCAGGATGTCGTCGTAAAAGGCTTCACCCTTGGCGACGTGAAGGATGTTGATGCTGGCCTTGGCCTTGTCCTTGTTCACGAAGACGGTCTCGACCTGAACCCAGCCTGAATCGCGCGAGGTGACTTTCTCGGTTTCCGCGCGCCCGATGTGATCATTGAAGCTCGCCTTGCCGCGAAGGCCTTTGGCCTTGACCCACCCGCTCAGACGGTAGGTCGCCCCCGGTTTGAGAGGCACGTCCTGGTAGAAGCTGGTGTCGGCATCGCTCTTGGTCAGGCATCGCAAGGCTGCCTTGCCGCTGTGCGCCTGTTTCTGGTCGGGCAGCAGCTGCCATTCGGCGGTCTTGTTTCCTTCGGCCTTGGGGGGACCGCCATAGTCGCGGCGTTTCCAACCTTCCGGGAAACCGTCGGCCCCGGTTTTCTCCAAGTCTCCGTTCGTGAGGAGATTGGGACCGTCTTTGTAAAGTTCCACGCGGTGGCGCTTGCTGAGCAGGCGGCTCGCTTCCTTGAGCCATTCATCATCCCGCACTTTGCCGTCTGCCCCGAGTTGCTTGACCAGCGTCTGGATTTCTGGCGTGGTCGGGAAACTGGCCAGCTTGACCATCGCGGCCAACCGCGTGCCCGGGTCTGGGTCGGACACGACGCCGGCCCCGAAAAACAGGCTCTGGGAAGCGGCATCAGACCCCAGCGCGCGCACCGCGTTGCGTCGCAAACGAGCATCCTTGGCCAGGAGGGCGGCGCGGTGCGTTTCCAGTGGCAATGCACCGAGTCCCTGCAGGGCCCAGAGCGCGTGAATCGCCCCCGTCCTGCCATCGTTGGCGGTCACCAAAGCGGTGAGGAGAGGCGCGGCATCGACCCGGGCTTCGACAATTTTGTGTTGGGCCAACAGACGCCAATACTGCACGTCGTCGTCCAGAGCCGCCACCAGTTGGGCCGGTCCGGCCCCGGCCAGAGACTTGCGGATCGGTTTGGCCGCCTTGCCAATGACGCGGTAGATCCGACCCCGCGAATGATCGCGCAAGGAATTCTCGTGGGCGCCCCCGACTCCTGTGGTCCCCTTGAAACCGCCACGCTCCACGCTCGGTGTCGGGTTGTGCTGGATGATGAAGTTGTGAAAATCGGCGATCCAGACGGCTCCGTCGGGGCCCACCTCCGCGTAGACGGGGGAGGTCCATTCGTCGCTGCTGGCAAAGAGGTTCATCCCGTCCCAAGCCTGGTAGCCCGCACCGTCGGGGCGCACATCCATGACCGAGACCAGTTTCATCGTCGGTTCGCAGACGAGAGCCTTGCCCTGAAACCGGGCGGGCAACGCGTTTGAATAGACGAAGGCACTCCCGGCCGCGGCTGTGTAACCGCCGAAGACGTCGACTTGACGGAAGTTTGGAGTGATCGGGTGGGCGGCGTCGATCACGTTGATCTTCTTGGCCGTCATCAGCTGCATTCCCTCGGTCTTTGCTGAGTCCGGGATGCCGCCGAAGAAGATTGGTGCGCCGTTGGCCGTGCCGCCGAACTGATCGCCCGCGTCGTTGTCGCCGTGTGCCCAGGTGTTGTTGGTGAATTGATGGAGAAACTCCAGGGCGGAGCCATCGGCGCGGAAGCGATACGTCCCCATTTTGAAGTCCAGTTGGCGACCGCCCACGGTCCCCTTGAAGCCGGAGTAACCAACCGCGCCATAGAGCCAGTTGTCGTATCCGTGGTGCAGATTGCTCGCCTGGGCGTGGGTATCTCCGATGCCCCACCCGTTCATGATCTCTTTGCGGACATCCGCCCGGTCATCGCCGTCCGTGTCTTGGAGAAAGAGGAAGCGGGGCGGCTGGCTCACGATGAGTCCGCCATTGGCGAAGACCAAGCCCGTGGGAATGTTCAGTCCCTCGGCAAAAACGGTGAACTTGTCCGCTCGTCCATCGCCGTCGCTGTCTTCGCAGATGCGGATCCGGTCGCTGCCGATCCCGTCCTCCTTGACGCCGTGCGGGTAGTCGCTGGTCTCGGCCACCCAACAACGGCCCCGGTCATCCCAGGCCAGTGCGATCGGTTTGCCGATCTCCGGTTCGGCGGCGAACAGCTCGAGACGGCAATCCGCCGGCACCTGCGTGCGTTCCATCGAACCCTTGGGGGTGAATGGATGTTGGAACGTGATCGGTTGGGGACGCTTTTCGTAGTTGGCGACCTCGGGGTTCGGCTCGCGTTTCTCGGGCTCGCGGCTGGCGAGGAAGTTCTCCCAAGCCGCCCGGGCCTGGTCCCCGACCGCCCAAACGATGGCGTTGCGGAGCAGTTTTTGGAATTCCGGATTTTGCCAGGTGCGTTCGTCATGGCCGCTGGCGGTGTAGAAAATCCGTCCCTGGCCCTGGGTGCGGGTCCAGGCCCAAGGTTCGCGGTGTTCCCCCTCCACCCGCTCCATGAGGAGGTGGCGGCTCTGGGCATTGATTTGATCGTGCACATAGGTCTCGTCCCAGGTCTCGTATTCGTTGACCCCCTGCAGGATAGGATGGGAGCGGTCCACGATCGTGGCTTTGAACACGCCCGATTTGTGCGATTTGAACCGCCCCCCGACCAGAGCGATGAATCGGGGGTCGTTTCCAAAACAGGCGGAGGCGCAATGGATGGGAAGGAACCCCTTGCCTCCCTCGATGAACGCATTCAGGGCCTCGAACTGCTCTGGCTTGAGGTTGCCGTGGTTGGCATAGAGAAGGAGCGCGTCGTAGGGCTGCAATGTTGCCGGGTTCAGGCAATCGGGCGAGGTCTGGTAATCGAAGAAAATCGCTTCCCGCCCCATCGCGTTCATGAGGATGGGCACATAAGCGGTGGAGTTGTGATGCTCCTTGTCATGACCGAGAAAGAGCACCCGCAACGGACGGACCTCGGCCGCGTTGAGGAATCCGGTGAGGGCCAGGGAGAGGGCGACGAAAAGACGGGGGTTCATGACGGAGAATAGCCTATCGCCAAAACCGCCCGGCAGGCTATGCCGGAACAGGACAAAGTTTGGAATGTTTCGGCCATGTGCTCAAGTTCTCTCCCTTCTTGATCACCGTGCGGGGCGGAAGATGCGGATTGTCCGGCGGAATCAGTTCCCGCCGCCATCGGATTGGCCGCGCAAAAGGAGATGGGTCCGGGCGACGTCCCCCATGTAGTTGTTGGCGGTCGGGTTGGCCGCGGCTTCGGCGATGTGTTTCAGCGATTTCTCTTTTTCCCCGATCATTTCGTAGTAGAGGCCGAGGTAGAGGTCACTGTGGAACCTGGCATTTTCACTGGCGGAGCCGGCCGCTTCGATCACCTCTTCCGGTTTGCCCTTTCCGTTGAACAGATTCTGGATCTGCATCATCGGGATCCGGCGGTCACGGGTCACGGGCAGGTATTGCTGGAGGGCGCTTTCCAGGGTGGCGCCCTCGGTCTTCACCAGGCAGAGCAGGTGCCAAACCGAGTTCTCCACGTCTTCGGGATTCACGGTGCGGTGCAGTTCAAACTGGTTCACGCCTTGTTGGTAGTCCCCGGCGTAATACAGGGAAATGCCCCGCTGCCAATGGCCCGCGGCCTCTTCGGGAAAGAGGGCGATGACGGCGTCGAAGTCGGCAATCGACTCCTTGATCCGAGCATTGCGGAAGTGATCTTCCCCGCGCCGCTGGTGGGCGATGGCGGAGATCTCCTTGGCCTGCTGGGTCGCGTCCGAGGCGGCACTGGCATCCCGGTCGAGAATCGGTTTCAGGGCGGCAATCGCTGCACCGAAATCCTTGCGGGAGAAGGCTTCCTTGGCGGACTCAATGGTTTTGGCGTCGTCGGCCCAGGAAAGACCGCCGAGAAGCAAAGAGAACAGGACCGGAAGCAGCGGACGGGAAAAATGGAGGGTCATGGCAAAAAAGTTCGCAACGAAAGAGAGGGTTTCTGGTTTATCTCCCGACAGCTGTCGGCAGAATGTTCCGGCACTCAACCACAATCCCACCATCAATCCCAAATGAAAAAGTATCTCGCTCTCATGACTCTCGCCGCTTTCGCGGTGGCTTCGACCGGAATCGCTGCAGAAGGCGAAGGCAAGGGCAAAGGCAAAAAGCCCCCCATGACCCCAGAACAGCGCGCGGACATGATGCTGAAGAATCTCGACAAAAACGCCGATGCCAAGCTCGACAAGGCGGAGCTTGCGGCTCAACCGGCACCCAAGCCGAAGGAAGGCGCTCCTGCTCCGGCCAAACCGGCTCCGACGCCGGAAGAGCGCGCCGCCAAGATGCTTGAGCGCGGCGACGCGAACAAGGACGGCGCTCTGGACAAGGCCGAACTCATCACCGTTCTGACCCCGGCTCCGAAGAAGCCGAAGGCAAAGGCCAACTGATCGGTCTTACCTGTTTCCATTGCGGAGGCGGCGGCTGCTCGTCAGCCTCCGCCTCTTTTTTTGCGCTCGCGGGGTGGCAACCTTGAGGTAACCTTGTCCCCATGTTCATCCCGTTATCTGACGACGATCGGTCGCTCTATCGGCCCACTTGGCTGACCAATACCTTTCTTCTTCTCAATTTCATGATCTTTGGGCTGCAGATCATGATGCCGGATCTCACGAGCCGTTTCAGTGCGGTGCCTCTGGAGATCACCACCGGTCGGGACTTGGTCGGAGTGAGTGAGGTACCGGGGCCGATGGGAGAGGTCATCGAGATTCCGCAAGGACCCGGGCCCCGACCGGTCGCCCTGACGCTGTTCACCTCAATGTTCATGCACGGCGGGTGGTTGCATCTCTTGGGGAACATGCTGTTTCTCTGGATTTTCGGGAACAACGTCGAGCACCGCTTCGGGTCCAAGCGGTTCCTCGGCTTTTACCTAGGGAGCGGACTGGCGGCGGGGCTGGCGCATGCGTTTCTGGAGCCGAACAGCCAAGTGCCGATGCTCGGGGCTTCTGGAGCCATATCGGGAGTGCTCGGAGCCTACCTCGTTCTCTTCCCCCGGAACACGGTCAGGGTGTTGATGTTGTTTTGGGTGATCTCCGTTCCAGCCTTTCTGGTGATCGGTTGTTGGATCGCCACCCAATTCATCGGCGGGGCGGAGATGCTCTCCCAAATGAAGAACAGCCAAGCGCCCGTGGAAGGCGTTGCTTACGCAGCTCACGTGGGCGGGTTGATTGCTGGATTGGCACTGGGTGTGATGTTCCGGCTCCGCCTGAAGGAGGAACCGGAAAACGTGCTTTACCGCCACAACCCACCGCCGCTTCCGCGGGTCTGAAGGGCAAGGCTCAGGCGCTGAGCATTTTGTCCCGCTCCAGCTTCAGACCCATCTTCCGGTAGAGGGTGGCGATGCTGACATCCAGCATGCTGGCGGTCTTTTCCCTGGACCCATCGTTGAACTTGAGGGTTTCGCGGATGAAGACCTTCTCCTGCTTCCGGATGAAGTCGCTGAGAGAGTTGCCGATCGGAAGGTGATGGACGATGGCCTCGTTCTCGTCGTCGGTGATTTCCACGCGCTGCGAGATCTTGCTCGGGAGATCGACCGGACGAATCCGGTTGTCGTCGCAAAACGCCGAGGCGCGCTCGACGGTGTTCTGCAACTCGCTGACGTTGCCCGGCCACTTGTAGCTTTCCAGCAATTCCAAGGCGTATTTGTCGACATTCGGTTTGGCCCGCTTGTTCATGGCCGCGTAGCGTTCGAGGAAATACTCGACCAGCAGCGGAATATCACTTTGGCGGTTACGGAGAGAGGGGACGTTGATCGGGATGACGGACACCTTGTAATAGAGATCCTCCCGGAAACGCCCGGCCGCCACCTCATCCTCCAACGGTTTGTTGGTCGAGGCCACGAAACGCACGTCCATGCTTTCCGCCAAGGAATTGTTCATGCGGCGGGCGGTGACATCCTCGAGATACCCTTCGAGAACGGACTGCAGGCGGTGAGGCAGGAGATTGACCTCCTCGAGAAAGACGGTGCCGCCCATGGCCCGACGGAAGATGGTCTCCCCGCGTCCGCCGGGGCTGCCGAACAGCTCCATCTCGAGAAGATCCTCGGGCAGCGAAGAACAGTCGAGCACCTTGAACGGGGATGCGTTGCGCTTGCTGCGGTTGTGAATGGCTCGGGCCACCATCTGCTTGCCCGAGCCGAACTCGCCCTCGAGCAGAATCGGGCTGTCGTAATCGGCGATCTTTTCGATGATCCCGTGAATCTCCTTCATCCGCTGGCTTTCCCCGATGAGACGAGAAGAGACAAGGGCCGGCTCCGCCTCGGAATCGCTGACGAGGCCCGCCGCTGCGGTGCGAGCGGCCGGTTCCCGCTGGTTCAGGGCCCGATTGATGGTCCGCTGCAAGTCGTCGAGTTCGAAGGGCTTGGTCAGGTAGTCGAACGCGCCCAACTTCATCGCTTCCACCGCAGATTCTACGGTTCCATAACCGGTCACCATGATGATGGCGATGTGGGGGAACTGGGCGTTGCAGCGCTGGATGATCTCCAACCCGCTCATGTCCCCGATCCGCAGGTCCACGACCACGACGTCCGGAACGACTCGTTGGATGGCCAACATCCCATCCTTGCCGCTCTGGTAGGCGGAGGTTTCGTGTCCCATGCGCTCGGACAACTTGCGCATGACCTGAAGGATTCCAGGTTCGTCGTCGATGATGATGATTTTGGCCATGGTTGCGATGATTTGAGCGAAGAATGAAATTCAGGTCTGGCCGACCACTAATATGCTCAAATAATACAGAGCTGTTAAACAGCGCAACTCTTTTTCGCAAATTTGATATGAATCAATCGCCTGCCGACGGGGGAGGGGCTGTTTTGGCCTCAAATTCCGTTTTGGCCACGACTCGCGCCTCGGCCACGAAAAAACTGCATGCTTCCGGGCAGAGCAGCGGGATCTCGTCCGGTCCGGGAGCCGGGCTCGGGAGATCGGACCAGAGGGGCCGGCGCGAGCAACCCTCCAGGCAGCGGCGCCGCGTCAGTTCGCGCGCCCCTTCCGGAGAGATGGTTCGGGCGTAGCGATACATCCCGGTCTGTCTCTCCAAGGTTTGGGACAGGGGGATGATTCGCAATCTGTCGTCGGTTTGAGCCGCCCAGAGGGCCAGCGCGGCCGGATAAAAAATGTCCAGGGCTACGCGTGTTTCCTCCGGACCGGTCAGGTCCATCCGCCAGCCTCTCTTGAGATTGGGCGTCCCTTTGAGGGGACGATATTCGCCGGCGGCATCGTATTGGGCGATCTCGCGGGCGTGGTTCGGGGAGTGAAACGATTGGAGTTCTGCGGAGTCGAGGGCAGCGTCGTCTCGGTGCCGGAGTTCGACGCGACCGTCTGAGCCCGCGGCGACGCGGACCTGACCGAGGTGAAAGGGGGCGCTGCGCAGGCGTTCCGTGAGCAGCGAGAGGATTCGGGAGGGAGCGATCATGCGTGGGTGGAACGGAAATCGTGAACCTGGTCGAGGATGACATCGGTCAGGGAGGGATCGGTCCCGATCGACCGGCTGTACCAGAGGGAGCGGCCCCGGATATGCACGGGGTTGTGGCGGAACACATCCCGTTGGCTGGCGGCGGCGGTCGGGGCGGATTCGATGCCGAGCAAGACGGGAATATCCTGGTAACTGTGCAGGCCGTCCGCGATGAAAAAGGGCACAACCAGAACATGGGGAAGGGGAGTGAGTTGATCCCAATCGGCGATGAAGGGAGCCTCCTCCATGTAGGCATCGAGGATCTGACCGTAACCGAGTCCGAGGGCCTCCAGTCGGTCGACCTGAACGCGGATCGCTTCGGTCGACTTGGCGTTGAGTCCGGTGCCGTGCCCCACGATGATCAGGGCGCTGTCCTGGACCGGAATGTCGGGGGCCAGTTCGCGGGCACGGCTGGCGAGGAGACGGGTCATGCTCTGGTGGATGCCGACCGGGTCGCAGTAATGGATCGTTCTGCCGTTTCTTCGTGTCGTGGGTCCCTCGAGTCCCAGTTCCCGGGGGATCACTTCCCGGGTGAAATAGCCTTCACTGATGAAATTGGGAACGGCGTAGATCGTGTCGCTCTCGAAGAGATAATCGGAGATGGAGAAGCCCGGTTCCTCTTTCCAGAAGGCGCACTGCACCTCCGCGAAAATGCCTTGTTTTCGGATTTGCTCGGCATTGGCCAGGGTGGGAGCGCTGGAATCCGGGTTTTCCGTGGAGCCGTGCCCAAGAAGAAGCAGGGCGCTGTCCGCAAGCCGGGCGAGTTCATTCATGCGTGAGGGAACGAATCACTGGAAAACTCGGACGCGCAAGTTCGCGAATTGGGTCGCCTTTCCTTGCCGAATGCGCGATGGGTGGGAGACGTCGGAAGCAAAGAAAGAGAAAGCATGGGAGCGCGGATCGTGACATGGGTTTGGTTCGCCCTGGCCGGGACAATCACCGCCGGAGGAAGTTCCGCTCTCGAGGCCTTGCGCGTCCTGGAATCCGCCCTGGGCCCGCCAGCTTTGGGAAACTTGGTCGCGATGGCCGGGTTTGATGGGGATGATCAGCCGCAAACTTGGCGTCTGCTGATCAAGAACGAGGCCACGCCCGACGTCCTCCAGGAATATGTGGTGACCGGTGGGAAAGTGACTGGTTCGAATCTCATCAAGCGAGCGGATTACGCCGATTTGCCGGACAAACCGCTCCTCGGGCTCGCGGCGGCTTGGGGGGTCGATTCCCCGGAGGCCTATCGCATCGCGGATGACGAGGCGATTTTGGCGGGCATCAGTTTCGCACGGCTCCATTATCAGCTGCGCTTCCGCGGGGCGGACCGGGCACCGACCTGGTTGCTGACGTTTGCCGATGCGGCGGGCGCCGAGGTTGGTCAAGTGGTCATCGACAGCGCGACCGGGGCCATCGCCTACCGCCATTTTCCGCCTGCAACGCCGCCCGCCGCTCCGTTGGCGAATGGGGAAACGCCGGTCCCGGTTCCTGCGGCGGATCCGCTCTATTCGTCCAAGCCGGTCCTGCTGCGCCATTTTTTCAGCGGGGTGCGCGCCCGCCGGGAAGAGAGAATGCGGGATTGATTCGGTCCGAGTGGTTCTTGGGGCGGTGTTTGATTGGATTTTGCGATTTTGATTGGATGACGGGTAACCGGCACGAATCTGGGGCGTCTGGCAAAGAGTGAAACAGAAGCGCAACCTCAGCCGCCGGACGAGGTGAATGGATTCAAGCGAAGAGAGGGCCGCCGATTGGTGGCCGCGCGCCTTGCAGGGGGAGGCGGGAGCCGCGGAGCGGTTGGTGGAAATTCTCTATCCGGTGGTGATTCGGATCGTGCGGAACCATCTGCCTCGAGGTTTGGACGAGGAGGACTTGGCGCAGGAGGTCTTCTTGAAATTGTTCGCCAAACTGGGGACCTTTCGCGGAGATCAGCCAATGGAGCATTGGGTGGCCCGGATCACGCGCAATCTCTGCTTCGATCACTTGAGAAAACAGCGTCGGCGCAGGGAGTTGCGTTGCGCCGATCTCACGGAGGAAGAGGAGCAGATGTTGGAAGTCATCCTCGCCGAGGAACCGTTCCACCGGGGTCGACCGGATGGGTTGGAGTCGTGCGGCGAACTTTTGGCCAAATTGTTTTGCACGCTCAGGCCGGAGGAGGAGAGGGTGCTCCGGATGCTGGATTTGGAGGGGCTTCCCGTCAAAGAGATCGCCGCGGTTTTGAATTGGGGAGAATCCCGCATCAAAGTGACCGCCTTTCGGGCCCGGCGCAAATTGCAGGAGGTTTTGCGGCAGCTTGAGCCTGGGGTGAAAGGGAATCCGTGAACAGAGTGAAACCAAAATGAATCAGGAGACAGAGAGAATTCCGGAAGAGGCGTCGGGGATCTGGGGAAAACTTGTGGAGAGCCATCGTGAGACCGTGGCGGCAAGAGGTGCTGAGGTTCCCTTCGGCTTCGCGCTGCGGGTCGCGGCCCGGTGGAGGGAAGACCGGGCCCGGGAGATTCTGCAGGTCTGGGAACGGGTCTCCCTGCGCGCCGCGTTCGCCTCTTCCGCTGCGGTTTTGGTGGTGGCCGGACTCTCCGTGTTCCGGGAACAGGCCATGGCCGCAGAAGAGGAACTCATCCCGGTGATGGAAACCAGGGCGGAGGAGATGGAATGGCTCTTGTTGTGAAAGGGGCGCGCTGGAAAATTGGGGTGTCGCTGGCGGTCATTTTTGTGGCTGGTGCCGGGTTGGGTTGGTTTGCCGGCCAACAGGCAATTTATGCCCGGCAGAAGGCCATGAGCCGTCCGGGGTTTTGGGACGGGATGGTCCTGGGAAGGATGGAGGAACGTCTCGGGTTGACCCCGGATCAGAGGGCCACCTTGGAACCCCTGGTGCGCGAGACCGCGCAACGGCTTCAGGCACAAAGGCGCCGCGCGATCCAGGAACAGATGCAGACCGTGAAGGGATTTTATGAGCAGGTGGAGCCTCACCTCACCGAGGAGCAACGCGGGAGGATGGAGCGGTATCGTCAGCAGGTGAGGGAGAGGGCCAGGGAAGAAAAGCCGGTTCTGCCGCCGCGTCCGGGCGGTTTTCCGGGTTCGGGGCCCGCGTGGGGACGAATGCCAACCCCGCCAAATCCCTGACCCTGTGCAAGTCCTCAGCGCAGGTGCGTCTTACGTGCACAGAAAGCTTGCGGAATTGGGTTGCGGTTATAAAATCGGGTTGCTGCGGAGACGCATCGTTTCGAGTTCTCCCCGCGCACCATCTCCGAAAAAAACGCACCATCTGTCCCCATGTCCTCCAAAGAGAAACGTCACGGTCGCACCGCGTTCAGTGAAACTGCCTTCTTCCTTGTCGCCTTCGCCGGCATGATCGCTTCCATCATCGGAGCGGATCGCCTGGTGGGAAGCGGTCTGGTCTCCCAGGAAGTCGGTTTCGTCATCAAGGAATTCACCACCTACCTCTGCCGAGTCGGCCTGGTCATGATCACCGTCTGGCTCTTCTCCCGAGTCGGCTTCCTCCATTCCATCGGTCGCGGATTCCAGGACCGCTTCGATGCCGGGTGGAAGGAGATGAGCAACGCGGAATCGACCAAGTGGATGATCATCATCTTCCTGGTGCTTTTGGTGAGCGCCACGCTTCTCATGCAGAGTTGAGGCGCGGTTCGATTCGGGGGGCGGTCTCGCTGATCCGGGGCTGTCCTGAAAGGCTCGGGTTCTGCATCGTTGCCTGACAAATGAGGTTCAGTCCGGGCCCTGGACCTCCGGCTTTCTTCCACCAACCGTGAATCGTCACTCCCCGTGAGATCCTTCTTTTTTTTCCTGTTCGGCCTCCTTGCCGTGGGGGCCGCGGTCTTCCTGCTGTTGAAAAACCCGCCCCCCGTGGTCGTGGCGGATGCGCCGATCAAGGACCTTCGGCCTGATGATTATGAGCCGGGCCCCAAACTGAGTCCTGAGGAGTTGGAGGAACTCACCGCCAATCCCACCCCTCCGCCGGTTGAGCCCCCCGCTCCCGTGGTCACCGATCCGACGCCGGATCCTTGGACGGTTCACAAGGAGGAAGATTTTGGTCGGGGCGATCCGCTGGTGATCGACGCTCCCCAACCCCAGCCGCAACCGCCCGTTCCAGAGCCGCAACCGCCCGTTCCGGTGCCGCAACCGCCCGTTCCGGCGCCGCAACCGCCCGTTCCGGTGCCGCAACCGCCTGTTCCAG
>QQNE01000014.1 GCA_003402735.1 Verrucomicrobiota bacterium | reverse complement strand
GCGGCGCCTCGGTGCAGGCCTCGTCGAGTGTGCACCCGGCGTTCCCCGGGTTTCCGCATTTTGTGCCGCGCGCCAAGCGGTTGCTCTACCTGCACATGAACGGGGCACCTTCGCAGCTGGACCTGTTCGATTACAAGCCGGGCCTGAAGGCCTATTTTGACAAGGATCTGCCCGACAGCGTGCGCAACGGTCAACGGATCACCGGGATGACCAGCGGCCAAGCCCGGTTGCCCGTGGCGCCGAGTCTTTTCAAGTTCAAGCCCTGTGGCCAGAGCGGGATGTGGATCAGTGAACTGCTGCCGAATCTGCATCCTTTGGCTGACGAGATCGCCTTGATCAAGACGGTGCACACGGAGGCCATCAACCACGACCCCGCCTGCACTTTCGTGATGACGGGGAGCGAGGTTCCCGGCAAACCGAGTCTCGGTTCGTGGATCAGTTACGGTCTGGGCAGTGTCAGCGAGGATCTTCCCGCGTTTGTCGTCCTCACCCCGAACTTCCCCGCCACCGGAAACGCGCAGGCTCTTTTTACCAGGATGTGGAGCAGCGGTTTCCTGCCGACCAAACACACCGGAGTCACGCTCCGGCCGGTCGGCGACCCGGTTCTGTTCGTCAAGAATCCGCCCGGGGTCAACCCGGAGGATCGGCGCGGCATGCTCACGGCTTTGAACCGTCTCAACCAGGAGACGTTCGAGCGTTTCGGCGATCCCGAAACCCAGACGCGCATTGCCCAATATGAGATGGCTTTCCGGATGCAGACCAGTGTCCCGGAACTCACGGATTTGAGCGGGGAGAGCCAGGCCACGCTCGACTTGTATGGCAGCGATGTGAGTCGCCCGGGCAGCTTCGCCCAAAGCGCGTTGCTGGGGCGCCGTCTCCTCGAGCGCGGTGTCCGCGTCGTTCAACTTCTGCACCGGGGATGGGACCAGCACGGCAGCCTGCCGAAGAATCTCGCCGCGCAGTGTCAGGACACCCAACAGGCCTGCGCCGCGTTGCTCATCGATCTCAAACAACGCGGTCTTCTCGAGGATACCCTCGTGGTTTGGGGGGGCGAATTCGGTCGCACCGTCTATTCCCAAGGCAGTCTGACGGCGGAAAACTACGGGCGCGACCATCATCCCCGCAATTTCTGCATGTGGATGGCCGGGGCCGGAGTCCGCGGAGGGCTCACCTATGGCGAGACCGATGACTTCAGTTACAACATCGTGAAGGATCCGGTTCACCTCAACGACCTGAATGCGACCATCCTCCATCTCATGGGCATCGAGCATTCCGCGTTCACCTACAAGTTCCAGGGACTGGATCAACGATTGACCGGAGTTCAGGAGGCCCATGTGGTGCGGGGCCTGCTCACTTGAGTCCGGTCCTCATCCACCCGCCACTCGCAGAAGGCTCAGGACCACCGTCACCGTCAGGGCGCTGAACAGGGTCGAGTAAAAGACGGCCGCCGAAACGAAGCTGGAGTCGCCGTCACCGTATTCGTGGACCAGCATCGCAGCGTTGACCGCCACCGGCGCGGCCGTGCTGGCGACCAGGATGGCCGCGGTTTCCGGCGGGACGGAAAAGAGTGGCACCAGTGCAGCGGCCAGGGCGGGCGCCCCGCAGAGTCGGGTGACCACCGCGGCCAGGAGCGGTCCACGAAGGGGAAGCGCCGGCGCATGGCTGAGTTGGACGCCCAGGGTGAGCAGGGCGACCGGCACCAAGCCGTCCGAGAGGATTGAGAGCGGCTTCCACAGCGGCACGATCGACTGCAGGGCGGGGGCTGCGCCAAGCGCTTTCAGGACGAGGGCCAGCCCGATGGCGGAAAGCGATGGCTGGGCCAGGACCGTTCTCCACCTCGGCTGGTTCGAGGCTCCGTTCTCCCCGTGGGCGAGGAGCACCCCGGCCGTAAATGTGGTCAGATTCATCGTGGTGAGGACGAACGCCTGGATGGTCGCGCCTCCCCCGGGAAAGGCCAGCATCATGACCGGGATTCCGAAATTGCCGCAGTTGTAAAACGCAGTGGCGAGCTGGAACGATTTGCGTTGCGCGGAAGGCAGCCGGAAGGCGCCGGAGATCAGCCAGCTGACGAGGGCAAGGCTGGCGATCATCGTCAGGGTGAATGCCGCCACCTTGAGCCCCGCCCGCAGATCGAGGTCCGAGGAGATGAGGCGCACAAAGAGAAACGCCGGAACGAACAGCTGGATGTTCAGCTTCACCAGGGTGCGCAGGTCGAGGCGAAAGAGTCGGTCCAAGATCCAGCCCGCACCGGCCGTGAGGAGAATGGGGAGACAGACGGTGGTGAAGATCGAGACAAGCATCAACAGATAGTCGGTGTCTAAAAATTATAAACAAATATTGCCCTTTTGGTTTATAGGAATTATAATTCCCATAGAAGCGAGCTTCTCACGCTTCGCCGATCTTCATGCTCCGTTTTTTCGATTTCCGTTTCCCTCGACTCCTTCCGTTTGGGCTGACCACTCTCCTTTGGGTGGGTCCGGCGGAAGGCATTGTCACCCCCACTTCGAGCCCGGTCCACCTCAGCGAGAGCGGTCTGCAACGCGCTGTCCGCGATGCATTTGGGACGGTTCCGACCTTTCCCTACTGGAACTACATTGGCTGTGTCAATCATTCGACCGGGATCTACATCGGGGCCGGCAGGGTCCTGACCGCGGCTCACGTGGGCATCGGCACCTTTGTCACCCGGGATGGCCGGAGCTATTTGCCCGTAGCGGGATCTGCCACCCGATTCCGGAACCGTCAAGGCGGACACACGGATCTCTTCGTGTATCGGATTGAAGTGGCGAACAGCGATCCGTTGGGGATGCTGCCGCCGATGAGCCTTTCCAAGGCGTGCCCGGATCGCGGCGCCACCGTGGTGCTGCTGGGAGCCGGCGGGGGAAACGCGGGGAACCGTCTCGCGGCGAACGGCTTCCGTTGGAATGAAGACTTCCGGCTCCGATGGGGACTCAATGCGGTGGCCGCCAAGTTTGTCCGGCCGATCCTGACCTATGAGTTTGCCACTCCGGGCTTCGCCACCCACTTCGCGAACGGGAAGGGAGAGTCGCAAGCTTGCCCGGGTGATTCGGGCGGCGGAGTCTTCGTCTTCAACCGTGAAGGGAACCGCTGGGAGTTGGGCGGGGTGATCCTTGCGGTGGATGGAAAGCATGGCACCGCGTCTTTCGGGGATCAAACCTACATTGGGGACTTGAGTCTGCTTCCGCGCAAGGAGTTCGGACCCGGGGGGATGCTGGCCGCTCATTGAGGCGCGGCGAATCTTTGCCCGAGAGTTTCGGTCCCAAAATGGAGTTCCCGGTGAAAGGGAGGTTATGACGTGTTTTCCACGCCCTTGCTTCTCCGGGAACATGGCCATCCCGGCCCTCCCAGTCCTATTTCTGCAGGTCGCTCTCTTTCTGTGGATTGGGCTCAGCGGCGCCCGGGCTCAGCTTTCCGGCGGCCAGATCGAGGCGCATTTGTTGGTCGATGACCGTCCTCGGGCGGCGGGGGAACCCTTCCTGGTGGGAGTCCGCCTCGAGATCGAGAACGGTTGGCACATTTACTGGGAGAACCCGGGCAGTCCCGGAGCGGCACCGAAAGTCACCTGGACCTTGCCGGATGGCTACACCGCCGGGCCCGTCCTGTTTCCCGTTCCGCACCGGTTCGATGCGGCGGGCTTCCGGAGTTATGGCTACGAGAAGGAGGCGATTCTGTTGGCTGCGATCACGCCTCCGCCCGGCGGCAGCGTGCCTGCCACCCTTTCGGCCAAGGTGGTTTGGCTGGTCTGTGCCGAGACCTGCGTGCGCGGCAGCGCAGATCTCAGTTGGAAAACTGGGGATCCCTCCGATCCGGACTTGATCCGCAAAGCGGCCGCTGCCTTGCCGAAGCGGGTGGCTTGGCCGGTGGAGACCCTCTACGATTCCGCGACGCGCGAGGTCACCTTCGGCCTGGTCGATTCAGGCGCGGTGCAAGCCGACTTGGCGAAACTTTATTTTTATCCGGCGTCCCCGGGGATCACCGATTCCGCAGCCGCCCAGACGGTGGTCCGCAACGGGCAAAGCCTGATGGTCAAAACCCAGGGGGCATCCGGTTTTGCCGGTATTTTTCCTCCGGAGACCGGGGGAATCCTCGCCGCGGATGATGGCTCGGCAGCCTGGCGGATCGGCGGACCGGCCTTGCAGGAGGGCACCGTCGCGGAGTCGGCCAGTGGAGCGGAAAAGAAGGGAGGCGATGCCCCGAAGGGATGGGGATACTGGTTGCAGCGTCCGTTGATTGTTTCCTGCCTGGCCGCGGTGATGCTGCTGATCGCCCTGAATCTGTTCGGGGTCTTTGAAATTGGGGGCAGCCTGACGGGCGTCGGCGCGGACCTGACGCATCGGGAAGGTTTGGCGGGATCCTTTTTCAGCGGGGCTTTGGCGACCCTTTTGGCCACGCCGTGCACCGCGCCGGCCATGGGTTTTGCCATCACCTACGCGATGGGCGCACCGATCGGGATTGCGGTGCTGATCTTTACCTTGATCGGGGTCGGGATGGCCACGCCGTATCTCTTGCTCTCCGCATTTCCCGCCTGGATTGCCCGGCTCCCCAAGCCCGGAGCCTGGATGGAGACCTTCAAGCAGACGATGGCGTTTCCCATGATTGTGGTGATGGCCTGGCTGCTCTCCGTTCTGGCGCAGCAAGTGGATTCGGAGGGGTTTTTCCTGGGACTGCTTGGATTGGTGTCGGTGGCCATCGCGGCCTGGATTTTTGGTCGGTTCGGCAGTCCGTCCCGGGAGGAGCTGACACGGCGCATCGCCTGGGGAAGCAGTGCCTTGCTGCTGCTGACGGCGTTTCAATTGGCCTCGAGGGGCGCGGGGCAAGAGCGGCCCGTCGTGGCACGGGATGTCGAGGCGGAGATCGCAGCTCTCCAGGATCAGGGAAAGTCCGTCTTTGTGGATTTTACCGCCTCTTGGTGCGTCACGTGCCAAGTGAACAAACCGGCGATCCACGGTGAGGAGGTGCAGCGTCTGTTTGCTGAAAAGGGTGTAGCCTTCCTCGAAGTGGACTGGACGCAGGAGGATCCGGCCATTCTGAAGGTTCTCCAGAAGCATGGCCGGAACGGCGTGCCGCTCTATCTCCTGTTCTCGAAGGACAAGACGGAACCACCGAAAGTGCTGCCCAATTTGCTCACTCCAGGGCTGATTGCGGAAGCGGTGCAGGGAGGCCCCAGAGCGAAGGAGAAACAAGAGCCCAAGGAACTGGGACTCTGGGCGGCCTTGGGCGGGGCGTTCTTGGGGGGAATGATCCTAAACCTCATGCCCTGCGTTTTTCCCGTGATCTCGCTGAAAATCATGGGGTTCGTCG
The DNA here is from genome assembly GCA_003402735.1 of Verrucomicrobiota bacterium. Taxonomy (GTDB): domain Bacteria; phylum Verrucomicrobiota; class Verrucomicrobiia; order Verrucomicrobiales; family DEV007; genus V1-115. Next base: position 49,658 of record QQNE01000014.1, on the reverse strand, counting down.
CCCAGGCAGGTGAGGACCGACGCCGGATCCTGCACCATGGACTGGCCTTTACCGCCGGGGTGCTCGTCTTTTTCTGGATCATCACCGCCGTCCTCCTGTCCGCCAGGGCGGCGCTGGGTGCCTGATCAATCCGGAGCGAGTTGTTCCGCCAGCTTCTGCATCGCTTTCCGGTCGTAGCGGCAGTAGCGGATGTCGCTGAAGACGATGGCTCCCAGTTTCCGGTAAAAACGGAGGGCGCCGCGGTTGTTGCGCCGAACCGTGAAGTCGAGGTGGGAACAATCGAACTCGATGGCCAGTTTGCACAGGCCCTTGATCAGCCTTGATCCGATGCCCTCAGACCGATAGTCTTCAACCACATACAAATCGTCGAGCGCGAGGATGGGTTGCGGAATGACGGCGGGCCAGAAATGGTGAAAATGGGCCACCCCGACGATGGGGCCGTTCATATCCGCGACGAGGGCGCCGCAAAAGGCGCCGGGAGCAAACAAGGAGCGGGTCAGCGTCTCCTTGGAAGTGTGGGGAAACCGGCCCATGTGGTCCTCGCGCTCCGCGAGCGCAGCCAGGGAGAGCAGATCCGGGATGTCGGCCTTGGTCGCGAGCCTGATTTCAATGGGTCTGGGCGGCATGACACTGCTTTGGTCAATATCGGCCGATTTTTTGCTTCGCCCAATTCGTTGCATCACAATCCGGGGGGCTCACTCAAGCGGGGGAAGATGGAATTCGGGCAGGATCGGGCTGGGGAGAGCGAAACTTGCGCCGAGCACGCCCTTGGTCAACGAGGCCACCTCGGCGCGGGCCTCCTCAAACTTGGCGAGGTGGTCGTATTGATCGGCAGCGGCGAGTTCACGCCGGGCTTCGTGAGGGGTGGCATAACCGGACTGAACCAGACGGTTGAGTTCCTGGGCCCGCATGGAGGCGATGGTGGCGGCCGCACGCAAGCTCTGGATCTCCGACGCCCGGGGCTGGAGAAGGAGTTCGTTGACGGTCAACAGGGAGGCGCGCGCGGGCTCGCCGAGACCCGCTGCGTCGAGGACGGATTTTCCCTGTTTGACGAGCAGATCCATGAGGCGCCGCTGCTCGCTGGCGACCGCCACCTCGTGCCGGGCCCCGGTCCATTTTGCCTTGGCCAGGATCGCCTGCTGCGTTTCCACGGCAAGCTCGTAGGCGCTGGCGGAACCGGACTTGTGAAGGCTCTCGATCTGGGCCACGACGTCCTCCTGAAGGAGGCTCTCGGGCTGGAAGCTCTCCGCCCAGAGACGTCGCGCTTCGAGCTCCGCCTCTGCCAGGGCGGCGGTCTCGATGAGAATCGAGGCCGGGACTCCGGTCGCATCAGCGGACTCCGGTCCCGTGCCCGCAACGCTGATCCACTGGGCCCATTCCAACGCCGCGTGGCGGGACTCCTCGGAGGCGATCTGGTGATGCGCCGTGGCGATGCGCAGCTCTTCCTCGGCCTTGGCCAGTTCCGAGGGGCGGGCCATGCGAAGCTTTTGGAGTGAAGCCAGGCGGTTCGTTGCGCGGTCGAGTCCTTTCTTTCGCGACCGGAGATCGAGGTCCGCCAAGGTCCTCTTTTCCAGAAGTTGGAACAGGCCATGGGTCCAGCTCGATTCCAGCGGAACCGCTTGGTGCAGGGCCGATTCAAAGCTGCAAGGTGTGGGGACGGCGCACGGAACCGTGTTCAATCCGCAGGCCTTGGCCAGCCGGCGAAACAGGCTGAGTTCCATTTCACGGAGGCGGATGCGAGAGCGTTCCGCACGTGCCCTGGCCTGGGCAGCGAGAAGATCAGCCTCGGCGTGCTGCAGGGTGATCTTGCCGACCAATCCCTTTTCGAGCGCTGTCCGAAGACTCTCCACTCTGCGGTCGCACTGCGCTTCCTCAGCTTGACGCAGTTCCAGAGCGCCACGTGCGGTTGCCTGGGCCTCGAGAATGGGAAGGGAGGCGCGCAAGTAGCGCTCCGTGCAGGGAACCGGACGGTGCCAGGAAGACACAAAGACCCCGAAATCCTCCCGGGTGAGCGACCACGCGAGACGTTTTTCGGGGCTGCTGCAGGCAAACGCCCGCAAATCGCGCACCTCGCGGCGATGTTGCGCCAACGCGAACTCGAACAGCTGGGTGCTCGTTCGCGAGGCGAGTCGATTGCGTTCGGCCTGGGCGATCTCGCTCGGACGAATGGAGGGAATCAGCCTGAGCTCGGCGAGCCTTTTTGCCCAGATGTCTTCCTCGGCGGGGGAAACCAAGTCGGTGGGAGGTGGTGCGTTGGTCACCGGTGCCCAGCCATCGGAGACGGGGAGCGTGAAGAATTCGAGCGATCCCACGCCGCGGCTCAGGGGAGGCAGCTTGAAGTGCAGTGTGGGGCCGACCGCGGTTCCATCTGCACGGACCTTGTCGAGCGCGGCATCGATCTCATCGGCCAACAGCCGAAGGGTCTCGGCGCGGTCGCGGCAGAGTTCGGCGTTGAACGAAGTGGATTGAACCTCGGGTGCGGAAGCCTTGCCCCGATCGAACAAGGCTTTGAGCTTGCCGCCGCGCACCGTGGCTCCCTCGGCCTCGCTCCTGGCCAGGGCAGCCAGCAGACGCAAACGCTTCACTTGCTCGCGCCCGGAACCGACCAGGGACTCCGTGCTGAACCGTGCGGAACCCTGGACCGCGATGGACGGATTGGCTCCGGGGGCGTGCGGAACCACGGACAACAGACAGAGCAGAGCGGCGGCGACTGCACCGGGTTTCATCAGGGGGAAGGAAGGGGGAAGGCGCCAGCGTTCAGGGCATCCTCGTAGGCTTGATTGACGAGGTAGTGGGAGCCGAGAGCCGCACCCAGCGGATCCGAGTCTTCGAGGGAAAAGCCGAGATGACTGTGGCGCCTCCAGCCCTCGGCGTGCTGGAACTTCCCGGACATGCGCCCCACTTCGAGCGAGAGTGCGTCCATCGCGTTGACGTAGTTGTCCATGCCCTGGGTGCGGTCCAGCCAATCCTTTTGACTCGCGTGGGCCGCGAGCGCTTCACGTTTGGTTTCGTGAACCGATCCGGTGTCGACAAATGATCCAGGTAGGATGCGCCGGCGCAGTGGATCCCGGAGACCATGAGGCATGGCGTGATAAATCGTGACTTCGCCATCCACGGCTTCGCTCGGCGGGTGCGTGCCAAAATTTGGAACGCCCCGGGCGAATGCGGCGGTGACGGTGAGACGGGAGGTGTTTTGATGATCCTCCATGTAATCCTCCGGGGAATGCGTGAGAATGATTCGGGGATTCACCTCGCGGATGACGGCGGCGAGCCAGCGGAGCAACTCGATGTTGTAAAAAATCTGCAGGTCGCGCCCAGGCGCTCCGTGAAACTTGGCACCGAGCAGACCCGCCGCGGTCCGCGCCTCCTTGTTGCGAATCTCCGCCGTCTGCTGGGCAGTAAAAATGGTGCTGCCACAGTCGCCGCTCGAGAGGTTCATGTAGTGCGTCTCCCAACCGGCCTCGCGAAGGCGCAGGAGGGTTCCCGCGGCTAGGAATTCAATATCGTCCGGGTGGGCAAAAATGGCGAAGGCACGTTCGGGCATTGGACCCATACTAGGAAGGAAACCGAGGCGGAATCAAGTTTCGTTGGCCCTCGACCGAAAATTGCCCAGAGTGAGCGGCATGGTGGAGATTCGGATGGAATATCAGGGCGACTTGCGGGTTCGGGCCACGCACGCGCCGTCAGGGGCTGAGCTTTGCACCGATGCCCCCGTGGACAACCAGGGCCGGGGTGAAAGCTTCTCGCCCACCGATCTGGTGGCCACGGCTCTGGGAACTTGCATCCTCACCGTGATGGGGATCTACGCGGCGCGGCACGAGATCGATCTGCGGGGCACTTCGGTCAAAGTTGGAAAGATCATGTCGGCAACGCCCCCACGCCGGATCGCGCGGCTGGAATTTTCCCTGGAGTGCCCGGCCGATCCCGGGACTCGCCATACCCAGGCCTTGGAATTGGCGGCCCAGGCCTGTCCGGTGCACCAGAGCCTGAACCCGGACATTGAAAAGCCGATGCGCTTTGTCTGGGGCGAAAGGGTTTCGGTGCTGGACTGATTCAGCTGTGAATTTCAGTCTTGAAAACTGGAGAATCTTCGGTTTTCGCTGAAGCCAGCATATGGCAGAAGTCCGCTCGACCTTTGAACTCAAACCGGGAGCCCAGGCCCCTCAATTTGAATTGCCCGACGCCTCGGGGCAACGGCGTTATCGATCGACCGATTTGCTGGAGGGGAAGGATGCCCTGGTGGTGGTCTTCGCCTGCAACCATTGTCCCTACGTGAAGCACCTCGCGCCGCACCTCGGCGAATTCGCAGCGGGCTTTGCCAAGCGGAATGTCGGGTTTGTGGCCATCAATTCCAACGATACCGAAGCGTATCCGGAAGATGGTCCATCCCAGATGATCGAATTCGCCGCGAAACATGGCTGGGACTTTCCCTACCTCTGGGATGAGACCCAGGAGGTGGCCAAGGCCTACTACGCGGCCTGCACCCCGGACTTCTTTCTGTTCAACAGCAAAGGGGAACTTTGCTACACCGGACAATACGACGGATCCCGCCCGGGAAACGCCGCTCCGGTGACCGGTGCCCAGCTGCGAGCCGCGATCGAGTCCACTCTTCGCGGGGTTCGGATCGACCCAAGACGAAACCGACCGAGCAGCGGGTGCAACATCAAATGGAAAACGGGTGGCGAACCTGCCTACTTCGGATAAACTTTCCGCCGGTCGCCGAAAATTTTTTTACGGTATCGCTCGTTCCTTTCGTCCCATCAACCGATGTCGCCTCGCGAAGCATCCGCTCAAGCCCGCCCAGGCACTTCCACCGTGGGAATTTCATCCTCGCGCCGGTCCCAGGGGGAGGAGCCCGGGCTCCTGTCGGGAGATTTGATGGTGGAGTATCCACCCACGTCCCCTGGCCACCGACGGCGCCGCGGCATCAGCGGCATTGGCGTTTTCTTCATCGCGGTCTTCGCCCAGGTTTTCGTTTTGGGAACAGTCGCCGGGCTGGCCATCGCCTTTCCGAACGAAGCCTCGGCCCTGATCGCCAAGGTCCGGATGCACTTCGCCGCAGGGCTGGTGGAGCCTGAGACCACGGAGCGGCAGACCACGGCTTCGGCCAATGCCTCGGATCCTCGGATGGAGATCCTCCGCCTTGAGGATCGGGCGATCTGGCGCCGGGATCGCGAGGCTTGGGACGAGCTGCGGGAGCGGGTCGCCCAATTGCCCGCCGCCCACCCCGATCACGAAGCGGTGCAGGCAAGTCTGATCCGGATTCAGATGGCCTATGATCGTCCCGGACTTTCGGAACCGCCATCGCTGGATCCGCGCGAGATTTTTCCGACCGCAGCTACCGAGTCCGAGATTCCGGTCGCTTCGCTGATCCAGGTTCTGCATGATCTCAAGCAGGACGAGATCAAACGGCAGCGTTGCGCTTTACTCCTCCAGAGGCAGTCCTCTCCGGCAGCTCGGAGCGCCCTGTTTCAATCTATCCAGGAGGACCGCAGTCTTCTCGTCGTGCGGCAGGCGTTTGACTCGTTTCGAACCCTCACCGGTTATCCCGGCCAGAATTGTTTCGACGCGGACGCGGTCGCGCGCTGGTGGAGCCGGAACGCACACGCGGCCCTCGGGCAGAAATGACAGGGCACCTGAAATTTTCGGATCAGAAGTCATCCTCCATGGTGGACAAACGTAAGATCGTGAGACCCGGTGGAGTGATTCCCGGGTCGACTCTCTCGATCATCCTGACAGGGTCCACACGATTCTCATGAAAACAGTTCCAACCTTTGCCATCCCCAACCACGCGCTGACTGGCGCACTCCTGCTCTTCTGCTCCGCCTTGATGCCGTGTTGGGCGCAGGAGAAGGGCCCGGGGGTGGTGCCCGGACCAAAGGCGGTGGAGCCGAAGCCCCAAGCACCGAAGCCCGCCGAGGCGAAGAAACCGGCCGCGCCTGCTCCCGGCAAAATCACGTCTGCGGAGTGGAACAAGAAGCTGACCTTCGACCAGACACCTCTCGCGCCCGGCGGCGCCGCGGTGACGAGCTACGCGGACATGCTGGCGAAAGCGACCCCGGCCGTGGTCACGATCTTTTCGAAGCGGGAGGGAAACGCCGAGTTGCCCGACTTTTTCAATGAGCCGTTTTTCAAGCGTCTCTTCCCGGACGGTCTTCCCGAGGATCAGATGCCCGACGTTCAGCCGGTCACGGGGTCCGGGGTGATTGTCTCTGCGGACGGTTACATCCTGACGAACAATCACGTGGTGGAGGACTCCAAGGGACTGCGGGTGGAACTCCAGGGGGATTCCCGGTCCTTCGAGGCGACTTTGGTGGTGAGCGACCCCAAGAGCGACGTGGCTCTGATCAAGATCGATGGGAAAAATCTGCCGGTGATTCCGGTGGGCGATTCCAACCGTCTCCGGGTGGGCGACGTGATGTTCGCGATCGGGAATCCGTTTGGCTTGGCCCAGACGGTGACCATGGGGATCGTGAGCGCGCTCGGGCGGAGCGCCACGGATGTCCAGATCGTGGATTACGCGAATTTCATCCAGACGGATGCGGCCATCAACCGGGGGAATTCCGGTGGAGCCCTGATTGATGCGGCCGGACGATTGGTTGGGATCAACACCGCGATCCAGGGCGGTGCCGGCGGAGGCAATGTGGGCATCGGTTTCGCGATTCCGTCCATGATGGCGGTCGAGATGGTGGAAAAATTGCTAGACGGTGGCGGGAAGGTTCGGCGCGGCTTTCTCGGTGTCTCTCTCCAGCCGTTGGAACCTGATTTGGCGGAGGCGCTTGGGTGGAAGGAAAACTACGGGGTAGCCATTTCTCACGTATACCCGAATACCCCTGCGTCCAAGGCGGGGCTGAAGCCGAGCGATATCATCCTGAAATACAACGGCGTTCGTGCTGAGGATCCGGACAAACTCCGCCTCACCATCAGCAACACGCGACCGTCCGAACAAGTGACCTTTGAGGTTTTCCGGAACGGCGATGTGCGGACCGTGAGCTTGTCATTGGCCGAGTTGCCCGACGATCCGAGGGATTTTCTGGGCAGCGCCCCGGTGGTCCCCGGCGCTCCCCAGAAGTTTTTGGAGGGCGTGGAGATCGCTGAGTTGGACTCGGCGAATCGCGACAAATTCCGCCTTGGGGAGGATGTCGTGGGAGTGGTGGTGGAGAGCGTGAAACCTGATTCCGTCGCCGCCGATGCCGGGCTTCAAGCCGGGATGGTGATCGTGGAAGTGAATCAGGTTCCGGTGGTCACGGTGGCGGAGGCACTCAAGGCCCGAAAGGAGTTCACGGGAACGGTCCTCTTGCTGCGCGTCTCGGAAGGAGACAGCCGCAGCATTCTCGCGGTCCGCGTGAAGTAGGAGATCTGAACTTCGGCTACGGGTCAAAAAGACTGGGAATTGCACGGGTTTTGCGGGAAGATCGCGGGGGGCTGTTTGTCCCGTCCTTGTTCCATGGCAATCTTCCGGACCAGTGACTCCAGTCCGCCCCCCGACGACAGCTTGGGGGCTTCCGCTGGGTCCGTTGCCGCTGCGCGGCGGCGGATTTTTTCCCTTGGGGCTCTGGGTCGTTGGGCCAGATGGATCGGTGGCGTGAACTGTTTTCTGGATGATCTAGTGGTCGCCCTGGGCAGTGAGAACGTGCACGTGGCGAGCCGGGAAATGCCGGAACCTGCGTCCTATCCTGCTTATGTGGCCCGGTCCCGAGCCAATCGTCAGGTGATCGCGCTGGGGGAAAAGGCGCGGGGACTGGTGGGGCGCGAGCCACAGAGCATTGAGGTGCTGCCGTTGTTGCGGCACGGCGTGCCGGAGAATCCCCAGATGTTTGGGGAATTTCTTCAGCGGATTGTGAAGCGGCATTTTCGAAGCGCCCGGATGTTTCGTCCGCGGATCTTGTGTTCCGGGAATTTCCAGAGCCCGCTCTTAAAGGAGATCTGCACGGAGGGACTGATCCGGATCCCTTCGCGCGACATCATGTTTTGCGAGCCCGAGATCGCTGCGGCGGTCGGCTTCGGCCTGGACATTCTCGAGCCCGACCTGCGTTCCGTGCTGGTTTTCGAGCGGGATTGGACCGGGTTCATGGTGATGAGCATGAGCGGGTCGTTGGCCCGGTTGCGGCTTCCGATCGGCTTCGATGATCTCCTCCAGGATATCCGCATCTATTTTGAGGAATCCAATGCGGTCGCCCCGATGGAGGAGGATCTGCTCGAACATTTCCGGCAGCATGGGTTCACGGGGAGCCAATCCCTGATGGGTTGGGAGGCCTGGGTGGACCAAGTGGAACGCGGGAAGCCGGTGTCGTTCGAGACCGACGGTGCCCAATTTCAGAGGGCCGTGGCCCCGACCCTGCTCAGGATCAAACATGCCATCAACCGCTCCGTCCAGGGCCTCAGCCGCGAGCAGCGCTATGTCGTGCAAGGGGCCCCTCTTTTTCTCTCCGGTGAATACGCCGGTCTTCCCGGTTTCAGAGAACTGCTCCAACGGGTGATCGGCCGGGAAATCCGGCAATCGCCAAACCCCGCGCACGACATGGCCGCCGGACTCGTGCGGCTCATCCCGGATATCGATCTTCTACGGGCCATCAACGGAGGCGGAGAGGGCCGGGAAACGGGCGTGTGATCCCCTCAGATTCGGAAATTTTTGTGGCCTTCGGAGAAATGGAATCGCATTCCGGTGACAGGTGGGACATGGTGAGTCGGTGATCGGAAGGGCGTTCGCCTCTCCACCTCTCAAATCGCATGTCCCAGCCAAGTTCCGACTTCAAAACCGTCAAGGTTCCCCAGTCCCTGCCTCTGACCACGACGCGGTTCCGGCCGCCGAAGAAAAACCTGCCGCAGACCAAGGCGGAGCGGGACGGGCTTCTCAAGCGGATCCGCGCCTATGTGGAATCCGAGCGGGTGGTGCCTCCGATGCCCCTGGATGAACTGGAAGTGCATGCCCGAAAAATTCTGCGGGAGGCGGGTTACGCGGACGATTTGTATCTGCACTATGTGGCGGTTTGCGTGAGCAACGAGGCTTGGCGGGAGACTTTGGCCACCATCCCGTATGAGCGGCGGCTGTTGCTGATGCCGAAGTGCCTGCGGGTCGAGGAGAAATGTCCGGCACCATTTGATGAATTCGGTCTCCTCTGCAAGCAGTGCGGCCTGTGCACCATCCAAGACTTCCAGAACGAGGCGGAGCGTCTGGGCTACGCGGTTCTGGTGGCCGAGGGGTCAGCGATCGTGATGTCCCTGATCCAGACCGGCCGGATCGAGGCGATTGTCGGCATCAGCTGTCTTCCCGTCCTGGAACGGACGTTCCCGTATGTGGAGGCCGCCGCCATTCCCTCGATCGCGGTCCCGTTGCTTCAGGACGACTGCATCAACACCACGGTGGACAATGATTGGGTGTGGGAATACATCCACCTCACCAGCGAGGACCAGACCCGGCGGTTGAACCTGGGCCAGATCCACGAGGATGTGCGCGGCTGGTTCACCCGCGAGGCGCTCGACGCACGGATGGGGGGCGCGGACGGCCACGCCGAGCGGGTCGCGCGGGATTGGTTGGCCAAGGACGGCAAGCGCTGGCGTCCCTTTCTCACCTTGGCCGCTTATCAAGCCCTGCGCGAGGATCCGGAAGGCGCGATTCCGGACGGCATCCGTGACCTGGCGATCGCGGTGGAATGTTTTCACAAGGCCTCCCTGATTCACGACGACATTGAGGACCAGGATCACGAGCGATACGGGGAGCCGACGCTTCATGAATCCGAGGGCATCGAGGTTGCGCTCAACGCGGGCGACCTTTTGATCGGGGAAGGCTATCGGCTCATCGGTCAGTGCGGTGCTGCGCCCAAGGACATCGTCTTGATGCTTCGGGCCGCTGCGGAAGGCCAGCGTGAGCTCTGCAGGGGGCAGGGGGCGGAGTTGGCCTGGGCGCGCAATCCGGCCACCTTGAAATCCTCTCAGGTCTTGGAGATTTTCCGGCAGAAGACCGCCCCGGCCTTTGAAGTGGCCCTGCAGTTGGGTGCGGCATTTGCCGGCCGACTGGAGGACTATCAGGAAGCCTTGCACCGCTACAGCGAGGCGCTTGGAATCGCCTATCAGATCCGCGATGACATGGATGATCTCTCCGAGGATGCCGGGGAGAATTACCTCGGGAGTCTGCGGCCGAGCGTTCTCCTGGCCAAAGCGCGGGAGCTGGCGAGCGGTTCCGACAAGCAATGGCTCGACGATCTTTGGAGCCGTGAACCGCAGGCCGGGACCACGGTCCGCGCCGTGCGCGAACTGGTTCACAAAACCGGTGCCGATGAGAAGTGTCTTCTGATGCTTGAGACTTACAAGGAGACGGCGGTGCGCAGCCTGGCGGAGATCGACAGCGCGAACCTGAAGGGCCTGTTGCGACGGGTGATCGGCAAAATGTTCAACGAGTTGGAGATCAAAGGATGGTGCCGGGAGTTCGAGGTGCGCAACGGCGTGCGCGAAGAAGAACCGGCGTCTTCCGTGGCGGCGCATGTCTCTGCGTCTTGAGATGCTCCAGGTGGCCCGCCTTGCCCCGGGCCTGCTCGGGGAGGCGACGGCGCTCGTGGAGAGCTTTGTGCGCGGCTGTCAAATGCCGGACGGCGGGTTCTGCGGGAGAGAGGCGCGGAGCGACCTTTATTACACCTCCTTTGCGATTGATGCGTTGACGGCGTTGCGCGCGGAGTTGCCGGAAGAACCGTTGCTGAATTATCTGCGAGGGTTTGGTGAGGGGGATGGACTTGATTTCATCCACCTCTGCTGCCTTTTGCGGCTCTGGTCTGCGATGCGCAGCGCGAGGCTTGCGGATTCCTTGCGAACCCGCCTGTTGGCGGGAGTCGAGAGATATCGCACGCCGGACGGAGGGTATGATGCCAGGTTGGGCGCCGAGGCCGGGTCGGCTTACGGTTGCCTCATCGGATACGCGGCCTACGCGGATCACGCGAGGGTCCCGCCAAGGCCGGATCGGCTGAAGGCTTGTCTGGAGACCTTGCGCACGCCCGAAGGGGGCTGGACCAACGATCCGTCTTTCCGCATCGCTTCCGGGCCTGCCACGGCGGCCGCGGTCAGTTTGGGCCGAAATTTGAGGCTTCCTTTGGGCCCGGAGATTCCCGCGTGGTTGCTGCGTTGTTACCACGCGGAGGGCGGATTTCGCGCCATCCCGGACGCGCCGATGCCGGACCTCCTCTCCACCGCAGTGATTCTGCATGCCTTGGACGGGCTGCAGGCTCCGCTGCAACGGATCAAGGAACCTTGCCTGGATTTTGTCGACTCCCTCTGGACGAACGAAGGAGGCTTTCACGGGAGTTGGGCAGACGATGTGGTGGACGTCGAATACACCTATTATGGGCTCCTGGCGTTGGGGCATCTTTCGCTCTGAACGTGGGATTCATTTTGTCCATGCAAATGGCGCAAAGCGTGTTTGGTTGATGCCCCTCCGTTCATGGTCCCGCTCCAGCCCGCCTTTGCCGACTTTGTAAGCCTCGCGGCCCGTGGGAACCTCGTGCCCGTGAGCGCGTCGTTCACGGCAGATTACGAGACGCCGGTATCGGCGTTTCAGAAGTTGATGGCCATGGGCGGGTGCAGTTTTCTGCTGGAATCCGCTGAGAAGAGTGATCAGATCGGGCGATATTCGTTTTTGGGGAACAATCCGCGGTTTGTCTTCACGGCGCGCGGTCGGGAAGTTGAACTTCGGGAGCGCAGCGGCACGCGCACCTACACGGTGGCGGAAGGGGAAGACCCTCTGCACGAGCTCGAACGGCTGATGAAGGCCTTCCGGCCGGTGGAAGTGCCGGGGATGCCGCCGTTCAGCGGAGGTGCGGTGGGCTATCTGGGATACGACATGGTCAGGTTTTTCGAGCCGACGGTTCCCGGCTCAGAGCGGGATCCCCTTGGATTGCCGGACATGGTGTTCATGCTGGCGGACACCCTGGTGGCGTTCGACCATCGTTACCGCCTGCTTCAAATTGTGGCGAACGTTTTCCTGGACGAGCACGAAGGGCCGGAAGCAGGCTTTGCCTGGGCCCGGGAGAGGATCGACGAGATCATCGCTCAACTCCGTCGTCCGCTGCTTTCGGAGCCGATGAGTGCGGTCGCGCCCGGGGTCTCCGATCCGGCGTGGACCAGCAACACCACCCGTGAGGAATACGAGGCGATGGTGCGCACGGCCAAGGAATACATTCTGGCTGGGGACGTGTTCCAGGTCGTGCCTTCCCAGCGGTTTGAGATCGATTATCCGGGCGGGCCGGTGGAACTTTACCGGGCTCTGCGGCACATCAATCCTTCGCCCTACATGTTCTGTCTCTGCTTCGACCACGGTTTTTCGCTGGTGGGCAGCTCGCCGGAAATTCATGTCCGGTCCTTGCACGGCAAGATTGAGATCCGTCCCATCGCCGGCACGCGGCGGCGCGGTGCGACGGAAGCGGAGGACGCGGACTTGGCTGAGGAATTGCTCGCGGATCCAAAGGAGCGGGCGGAACACATCATGCTGGTCGATCTCGCCAGGAACGATGTGGGGCGGGTGGCAAAATACCAGACGGTCAAGGTCTCGGATCTCATGACGATTGAGCGTTACAGCCACGTCATGCACATCGTTTCGAACGTGGAGGGCAAGATCGACCCGGCCCACAGTTCCTATGACGTGATGCGGGCCACGTTTCCGGCCGGGACGGTTTCGGGTTCCCCCAAGGTGAGGGCCATGCAAATCATCCAGGAGATTGAAAAAAGCCGCCGCGGCGCTTACGCGGGGGCGGTCGGGTATTTTGGCTTCGATGGCAACTTGGATTCCTGCATCGCCCTGCGCACGGCGGTGGTGCAAGGCGGCAAGGTTTACATTCAGGCCGGTGCCGGTGTGGTGGCGGATTCAGACCCGACCAGCGAGTATCAGGAAACGGTCAGCAAAGCCAAGGCCTTGATCCGAGCCGTTGAACATGCCCGGACCCTCACGGGACCCAGCCTCTGAAATCGAACGTCATGCTCCTGGTCATCGACAACTACGATTCCTTTACCTACAACCTGGTCCAATACTTTGGTGAGTTGGGGGCGCAGATGTCCATCCGCCGCAATGATCAAATCACCTTGGAGGAGATCCGGGCCCTGAACCCGCAGCAGATCTGCGTCTCGCCCGGACCTTGCACGCCTCGAGAGGCAGGAATCAGCAACGAGGTCATCCGGGAATTCGGACCCACCCTTCCGATCTTGGGGGTTTGCCTGGGCCACCAATGCATCGGCCACGTGTTTGGTGCAGACGTGATCCGAGCGCCGCGACTGATGCACGGAAAAACTTCGATGATTCATCACCATGGCGACGGCTTGTTCACCGGACTCTCAAACCCATTTGTGGCCACCCGGTATCACTCCCTGATCGTGGAGCGCAGCAGCATCCCGGCGGTGCTGGAGATCACAGCGGAAACTGAGGAGGGCGAGGTCATGGGGCTTCGTCACCGGGAATTTCCCATTTTCGGTCTGCAGTTTCACCCCGAGTCCATCCTGACCATCGAGGGCAAGCAGATCCTCCGCAATTTCCTGGAAGTGTCGGCTTGAGCTCCGTGCGAGGTTTTCCTGTTTGCTAGAGCCGGGGTCAAGGCTAGCTTGCTCCGGTGCCAGCCCCGCCCCGACTCAAAATTTCCCGAGCCATTTTCGGAGTCGCCCTTTCTCTCCTCGCGCTGGGGGGCAGCCGGACCGCCGTCGGCGCGGAAGCGTGGGAGGTGGAGATGCATCGGTTGACCCTCAGCCTCCTGGACATCCCAGTGGCCACCGCGCCGGGCGTTCCCGTTCAGGTTCGGGTCCGACTGCGCAATGCCACGGAGACAGCCGTGGCGGGTCAGGTTCTCATCGCGGGTCCGACCGGCGACATCGCGCCCTTGGGTCCTTCCAGTGTGCCTTTCCAGGTCGACCCGGGGCAGAGCATGGAAGCGGCCTTTCAAGTCGCCGTTTCTGCCGGTGCGGTGCATGGAGAGTATCCAGTTCATGCCTTTGCCGAGATCACTGCGGGTGGCCAGGGCATGCTGCGGGTGGCGCGGACGCTGCGGGTGGACTTCCCGGCGAGTTCTGCGATGGCGACCGCAGCTCCGGCGGGTGGAGGTCGGGTGGTCGAGATTGGTCGTCCTCCCGAACTGTCCGGCCTCAACGGTCTGCTGGAGCGGTGGCGGCTGGAAGCCTTGAGCGATTATGTCCGGGCCGAGGAGGATCCGGTCGAAGGAGGAATCTTCCGGTTGGGCACCGGGCCCGAAAGTTTCAAGCTCGCGGTCATTCCGGGGGAGCAGGGCCTTTTGGATGCATGGTTTCTCCTTACTGGTCCGGAGGCACTCCGAGTTCATTTTCATGGGCTGCGCCTCGCTTTGCGCCTGCCAGCGGGTGTGTTCGAGGGGGAAGACCCGGCGCCGCTTCAAATCGACTTGAGCAAACCGGTCGGTGGCGACGGCAAGAAGCGTCTCGGTTACGAGCATTACCTCAGCTGCGGCGATTGGGGGACGATGGTGCGGATTGACATCCAAAGCTCCGATCAAGGTTTGGAGATTCGTGCAACTGCCCAGGACGAGATTGTCTCCCTGGGGCTTGGGCCCGCAGACGCCGCACCGGTTGCGATGATTGGGGGGCAGGGAATCCGGGTGGAGACAGGGGCTCTGGGCGCGGCGGATGCGGCCCGGAATTTGTTGAAGGGCCCGGGGATCGCCTTTGAGTTTCCCGGTGGCCTTCATTTGCTGGCAACCGCCCTTGGAGGCTTCGGCCAGATGCAGCTCACGCCCAACCTGCAATCGCCCGGCATGGTGGCGGCCCGGGCGGAGGGGATCCGGCTGACCGCCGGCCGGAATTCTCCCTACAAGACCGTGGCGGCGTTGGCAAAGGCGGCGACCCCGTCGGCGAGCCCGCTGCAGCAACGGCTCTGGCTCGACCTGGATGTTCCGGGATTCAAGGTGACCCGGGAACGGCTCGAGGAGCTCCACCGCTACGATCACGGGCCCAAAGGGGTGATTCTGCGGAACTGGACGGACCAAATCTCGGTTCTGCCCGGCAAGGACGGTCCGGCGCCCGGTCCCCTGGCGGAGTTTCGCGATTTGGAAGCTGCCCTGCAGCGATGGGGCGTGGTCTGGGGGCTCAACGAGGAGGTCTCGGAGGTCTCGCCCCTCGCCGACAGCTTCGATTATGAGGACGTGGCGTTCGGACCCGACGGCGATCCGTTGCGGGGCCGCTCGGGGAGATATCTCGTCCGACCTGATCGCGTCCGTGCTGGCGTGAGTCCAGTTTCCGCGAAGCCGGGCCTCCTCGTCTTGGGGCAGTGCGATTCAGTGGCGGAAGGGTTTCACGACCGTTGGGGACACTGGTTCTCCCCAACTGCGATGGCCTCGGCCTGGAAGACGACGATGACGAACCGCCGAAGCATGATGACTGCGGGAGGGCTCCTTTTGGCCAGGTCTGCGGGGGCGTGGCTTCCACCTGGGGCCGACGGTGTCCTCCTTCCTCCGGTGGAATTGGCGTCGCAACTGGTCCCGGTTCCTTGGCCGTGTCCCCAGGGGCCTGGCATTCTGAGACCGACCCCAGAGGGAGGCGGGGCCCGGGCAGAGTTGCGGACGCTCTTGAGCGGCGAGGGATTGGTGGCGACGCATCGGGATTGGGGTCGTGAGGTGGTGAGGCGCGCCTGGTTTTTGCGTCCGGTGCACGCCGCCATGTCGAGCACGGGCTTTGCGGAGATCGATGCCGCGAGCCCGAATCACGGGCGGTTGCGATGCGGCAAAGGGGCGGGGACAACGCTCTGGACCAATTGGTCTTCCGAGCCTTGGGAGGTCGAGGGGATTCGTCTGGCGCCTTGGGGATTCCGGGCGGTGGCCCCGGGGTTGGAAGCGCGTCGGGAGACCACACCGGACGGCGCCGTGTTTGAACGGTCGGAGACGCCGGACGCCTCCTATCTGCACTTGGTCGATCCGCTCCCGCGGGCAGCGCCGGTGCCGGTGGAGTGCAGATTGGAATTGGGGGATGAGGGCATGGCCCGGGTGGAGGTGAACTGGGTGGCGACCGAGGGCTTGGCCTTTGGGACCCGCCCTCTCTGGATTCTCTTTTCCAGAGGGACTCCTTCCCGGATCGAGGCGAAGATCGAGCTGCAAAGTTCCGTCCCCCCGGAGCAGTGGGCTGGCACGGTGGCCTCAGACGCTGAGTTTTCCCTGGGCGATCTCGCTCTCGGAAATTTCACGGCGGCCCTGGTGCTCGTCACCCCGGAAGGTCGGCCGCTCAGCCTTGGTTCCACCCAGACCGTCATGGAGGGACCGTTTCGCGGGTATGCCTGTCGGGTGGGCCAGCTGACCATCGAGCGGATTGAGGATGGCGTGGTGGAGGAGTTGGCGTTTGTTTCGGAGTTGGACGCGGCGGCGAAGTCCCGCCAACCTCCGTCCCAGCGCCCGGTGCGGGCCCTGATCGACGCCGGTTGGGGCGCGACCAATGGTGGGTTTCGGCTGGAACGGAGGAAGGATGGATTCCGGGTCATCCCGCTCCCGGACAGTGGTCCATTCGAGATTCGGCTTCGTCCCGGGCGCCTTGGGTTTCCAGTGGAGCAGGTGACAACGATGAAGGCCATCGCCTTGTATGGAGGAGGTTCGGAAGCCAAGCCGCCGCCGGTGGTGGATGGGGAGTTGCGGTGGGATCACGATCCCCGGGTCTTCGCCTATGAACTCAACGTGCGTTGAGAGCCCGAGGAGGCGGTGATCATCCCCGGTTGCAGGTAGCGGTGGCTCGATTAGGGTCGCGGCCATGAACTGCCTTGTGTTGGAGACCGAGGGGAGTCTGCCCGTCTGGAGGGAGATGCCGTCCCCGGCATTGGAACCTGGTTGCGTCAGGGTGAAGCTCGCCGCAGCCGCGCTCAATCATCGGGACGTCTGGATGACCAAGGGTATTTACCCGGGCGTGGTCTATCCTGTCGTGCCTGGATCCGACGGGAGCGGTCAGGTGGTGGAAGTTTCCGAGGGGAACCGCGATTGGCTCCATCGTGAAGTGATCATCAACCCAAGTTGCGACTGGGGGAAGAGCGAAGCTGCGCAGGCGGCGGGCTTTACGATTCTCGGAATGCCGCGCCAGGGCACATTCGCCGAGGAGATTGTGGTTCCGGTCTCTCAGCTGGCCTCGCTGCCCTCCCATCTCAGCATGCAACAGGCTGCGGCTCTGCCCTTGGCTGGTTTGACCGCGTATCGCGCGCTCTTCAGTCGGGCCAAGGTCCAAAAGGGTGAACGGGTTCTCATCACCGGGATCGGTGGTGGGGTGGCCCTGTTCGCCTTGCAGTTCGCCTTGGCTGCGGGGGCCCAGGTCGCGGTGACCTCTGGTTCCCCCGAAAAACTGGAGCGGGCCGTGGCGCTCGGGGCCGAGGCCGGTTTCCTTTACACCGATCCGGCTTGGTTCAACCAGGTCGTCGAGCGATTCGGCAGAATCCACGTGGCCATTGATGGTTCTGGGGGCTCTGGGTTCCTTGGATTGATCGACGCTTCCGAACCGGGCGCCAGGATTGTGAACTACGGAGGCACCGCGGGGCCGCTCGAGTCGCTACCCATGCGCAAGGTGTTTTGGAATCAGCTCAATCTGCTCGGCTCGACCATGGGATCCCCCGCGGATTTTGCGGCAATGACCTCCCTGGTCACCCAGCACCGCATCCAGCCCGTCGTGGATCAAGTGGTGGCCATGCGCGATGGAGCCTCTGCCTTTCGCAGAATGGATGAGGCTCGTCAGTTCGGAAAGATTGTCCTCGCGCCTTGAGTTATGTCCCGGCCCGAAGAAGAAAATCCCTGGACGACCCTGGTGCGGCGCACGGTCTACGAGAATCCGTGGATCCGGGTGGTGGAGGATCAGGTCCTGAATCCGCAGGGCGGACCCGGGATTTACGGTGTGGTCCAGTTTCAGAATCGTGCGGTGGGTGTGATCCCGGTCGATGACGAGGGGCACACCTGGCTGGTCGGTCAATACCGCTACACCCTGAACCGTTATGAGTGGGAAATTCCGGAGGGAGGTGCGCCGCGGGGCGAAGCTCTGGAGGATGCGGCGCGTCGCGAACTGCTTGAAGAAGTCGGGTTGGAAGCGCTTCACCTGGAATTGTTGATCCACGGCATTCAAACCTCCAACTCCGTCACGGATGAAGAGGGCTACGTCTTCCTGGCCACGGGGCTGACGTTTCGGGGAGCGGCCCCTGAACCCACGGAGGAGCTTCGGGTGCGCCGACTTCCGCTCGCCGAGGCGTTTGCCATGGCGGAAAATGGGGAGATCCGCGACGCAATTTCCGTCGCGGGGCTGCTCAAGCTCAAGATCAGGCTGGATCGTCCGCGCAGCGGGTGAGCAGGCGACGCCGACTTCTGCGGAGCGCGTTTCACGAACCTCCGGCAAGCTCGATCAGGCGATGGTCTGCACGCAAATTCCCTGGTGCCCCACGGCGGTGTAGCGATCGGCAGTTGGACTGAGGACAAAGTCATGGACGTGGAAGGCGCAAGGTTCTTCCAACTCCAACTTCCAGGTCCCGCAGTTCACCAGCAAGTGCAGGCCCTTGTTGTCTCCTCCGGCCCCTAGCAACCACTTGCCTCCAGGGTGAAAAGCCATCCTGTTGACGAGTCCCTTCACTTGGCCCGTTTCGATCACGGCCAACGACTTGGCGGATGCCCAGTCGAAAACCTCCAGGCGAGCGTTCCCTGCCAGATGATCGATGTTTCCGATCTTTCCAATTCCGCCCGCCACCAGAGTCCTGCCATCCGGAGAAAAAGCGAGGGAGCGCACCCCGCCAATCGAATGCCTCCGCTGGATCGGATCCCAGGTATACATGCCGGGGGAATCCATCGATTTTGCGATTGCACCCGTAGCCGCGTTCCAGACGATGATTCGACCGACCTTGTCCGCAGTGGCCAGCAGATCTCCGGCCGGGTTGAAGGCGCAGGTGAAGAGCATGGAGGGGTAATGGTCCGGGGTCTCGGGCTCGTGTCCCCGGAGTTCCGCCTTGAGCGTTCCCGTCCCCGCGTCCCAGAGTCGGCAAACCATGTCGTCCGCCACCGTGGCCACCGTTTTGCCATCCGGACTGACCGTCACTTTCCGAATCCATTTGTCATGAGCCGACTTGCGGAACAGCTGCCGCGATCCCGCCCCATCCCACCAGACCAGGTGGCGATCGTAGCTGCCGGATATGAGCATCGAGCCCGCTCGGGCGAGTCCGGTGACGTAACTGGCATGGGCTTCGCCCTGGAAAACGGCATCGGGGTCAACCCCAGACGGGTCGGTCCGGACCACTTTCCCTTCGGAGGTGCCGACACAGAGGGCGCCTCCTTCGTCTTCGGCCACCGAAAACAGGATTTCCTTCCGGGCCGAGCGTTTCAGTTCGGTGAATTTCATGCGAGCAGCGGCCGAATGGGCTTGATGCCAGGGTTGACCAGCGGCACGGGCCGCGAACCGACGTGGTATTCCTTTTCGGGGTCGACTCCCACCGCCGCGAGAACCGTCGCGAAGATTTCTCCTGCTCCCACCTCTCCCTCCGTCACGGTCTGGCCGTCCGCATCGGTGGTGCCATAAACCGCGCCCTGCTGCAGGCCAGTCCCGAACATGGCCACGCTCCACGCCGCCGCGAAATGGTCCCGACCCAGGCTCGGGTTGATGGCTGGCGTGCGGCCGAATTCGCCCATGGCGATGACGAGGGTCGACTCGAGCATGCCGCGCTGTTCGAGGTCATCCATCAGAGTGGCCATGACGTGGTCGAGTTCCGGCACCATTTCCTGATGGGTCTCGAAATTCTGCCCGTGGCTGTCCCACCAGGCGCGCGCGACGCGGATGAACGGGACGCCGGCCTCGGCCATGCGGCGAGCCATCAGGGCCTGTTGACCGAAAAGACTCGGGCCGTAGCGATCCCGGATCCACTGAGGTTCCTGTTCGATGTCAAACATTGACTCGCTGCTCATGAGGCCGTGGACCCGTGCGTAGGCGCTGGCGTGGCTCCGGACCGTTTCCAGGTTCCGATTGCTGGCAAATCGGGCACTCAGCAGATCCCGAAGCTGGGCCCGTTCCCGGTGATCTTCGGTGGTGATGGATGAAAGACGGGCCAGATTCGGCGGCATCAGTCCATCGTTCAGGATCATCGGCGCGTATCTGGCGCCGAGAAAAGAGGGCGTGGCCCTGGTGCTGCCGCGTCCCTCGGTCTGCGAATAGAACGACACGTAACCAGGAACTCTGGAATCCGCCCGGCCCAGCTCCTTGGCAAGGATGCTCCCCATGTCCGGGTAAGTGAGCGCGGCCTCGTTTTTTCGGCCTCGCAGCATCATCTCCGCCCCGGTGTCGTGCCCGGCATCCCTGGAATTGACCGACCGGATTGCGGTGACCTTGTGCATTCTTCGGGCCATCTTGGGCATGAGTTCGGAGACGTGCACGCCCGGGACGCTGGTGGGGATGGCCGCAAAGGGACCGCCCGTGGATCGGCCCGGTTTTGGATCCCAGGTTTCGAACTGACTGGGACCACCCGCGAGCCACAGGAGGATGACACTTTTGCCGGTGCCCTTGAGTGCGGCGTTCACGGAGTCTTCATCGAGGGCGTGGATGGCCCCGGTGGTCCCGAGCAACGACCCGGAACCCACAGCAAGTGAGTGGCTGAGGAAGGCTCGACGACTGATGTCGTGTGCGGAAGCGCTGCAGAGGCTGGGAGGATGATCGTCCATGGAACTCAGTGATTGAATCGGCATTCGCTGCAAGTGAACAAGGCCCAGAGCACCTGCCGCATCGCTTCCCTTGGCCGGTCCGAACGGGATTCGAGGTATTCGCGAAGGTCTGCAACCTCTGCGGTCTGTGGATCGCGGCCGAGCACCGCCCGATACGCGGTGCGGATCTTTGCAGATGCCTCGGGAAGTGCGTCGAGGTGATTGGCGAGCCCTCCATTCAAATACTGATCCTGCGCTTCCTGGCTGTTGCTGAAGTAAAGCGCTTCATCCACGGGAAACTGGAATCCATGCCCGGGCTGCTCGAACCGGGAGGCAAGTCCGCCGCTGCTGGTTTCGATGCCTTCCACCCGCTTTTTCAAGTCCTCCGCCGTGACTCTGCTGCCCAAGTATGATGGATCGAGCGAGGCCATTTTCAGGGAAACGGAATACTGTCGAGGCGTGAGAGGCCGCGGGATGGCCATGGCGAACAGATCCGGAGCGGGAACCGATCCGTTCCATCGAGAGTCCCGCTGATAGGCCGCGCTCAAGACGAGGCCGCGGATGAGTTGGCGAAGGTCATACTTGTCCGCCTGAAGGCGCAGAGCCAGCCACTGCAGCAGTTCCGGATGGCTGGGACGATTGACCCCGTGCATCTGGTCCAGCGGCATCACCAGCCCGTGCCCAAAGAGCCGATGCCAAGTCCGATTCACGATCGCGCGGGCAAAGTAACCTTCGCGGTCCTTCAGCGCGCTCTCGACCAACCGTAGCTTCCGACTGTAACCCGGCTCCGGCGGCGGCTGTTTTCGGTTTCGCAGGTCATCCAGCAGGGCTTTCTCCCGCTTTTTTTCTTCCGCAGATGGCTCAGAGGCGGTCGCCTCCACCAAGGCAGGACCGCCGAGGTAGTGCGGGCGCACCGGGCGTTCCTCACCCGCCACGGTTTTGTAAGTGATCTCGCCATAGGAACGCTCCCCGGCAAACCCTGCGTGATCAAACGTGCGCCCGAAAAAGGCCTTCATTCCGTAATAGGTCTCCTGGGTCCAGGTCTTCACCTCCGGATGGTCGTGACACTGGGCGCAACTCACGTTCACCCCAAGGAAGATCACGCTCACGTCGTTGCTCAGCTTGTCGGTGTCCTTGATCCGGCTCCGCACAAACTGATCGGCGCCACCTGTCGTCCCCCGAATGGCGTCGCCAAAGATGACATCCCACGACTGATGGCTGGAGGTCGCAGCGGCGAGGTATTTGGTGAAGTCGGTGGATTTGCCCTCCATCAGCAACCAGTTCAACTCATAGGCCAAGTGGCGGTCGAAACTGGGGGAATCGATCATCTCCTCCACCGTGCGGATGAGATGCAGGGGATCGGCCGCTTGCAGGAACGCGTTCGCTTCTGCCGGTGTTGGGACTCGACCCGCTAAATCCAGCGCCAGGCGGCGAATCAGGGTTTCGGGCGCTGCCGACGGAGCGGCCCGGACTCCCTTGGCGCGGAGCAATTGCTCCACGTATTGATCCACGACTTGTTCGATGGGCTGGGAAAGCGGTGGAAGTGAGGCGGCGTCCACCTCTTTCCACCAAGGCTCGGAAGCGAAGGCGGGGCCGATGAAGCAGAGCAGAACCAAGTTGGCGAGGAGAATTGTCTTCATTTCGGTGCCGGAACCATCGAGGCCGTCTCGAACCCATCCTCAGACACGGGCAAACCGCTTGCTTTTTTGAAAAAACCATCCTGGGTCACCCTTTTCCTCCTCCCATGTCTGCCATCGCCGTCACCTGCGCACTCATCGAGAGGGATGGCAAATTGCTTCTGGCCCGGCGCCCCGAGGGCAAGTCACTTGCCGGAAAGTGGGAATTTCCCGGGGGAAAGGTGCACCCCGGAGAAAGCAGCGAAGCCTGTCTGCAGAGGGAGATCGAAGAGGAACTTGGGTGCCGGATCGAAGTGGGCCCGGCGTTGTCCCCCGTGCTCCACTCCTATCCAGGCGGAACGATTGAGTTGATCCCGTTTCGCTGCACCGTTTTGTCGGGTGAGCCGGAGGCTCTCGAGCACGCCGAGATCCGCTGGATCGATCCGTTATGCCTCCGTGAGATGGACTTGGCGGGCGCGGATGAACCGATCGCCGAAGAATATCTAGGAATCCTTGGTCTGCCCTCCGGGGCCCCGTGAAGGGCTGCAGAACCAAAACCGGCTCGAAAAGACTCAGAAAAGGAGTGGAGGCGAGGGGAGTCGAACCCCTGTCCTCATGACCTGGACCACAAGCGTCTACATGTTTATTCGGCTGTGGGTCTGAGAGTGAGCCGACCAGCCGCCGCGTCTACTCGCTCCGATTGCCCTGTTTGAGTCTCGTCCCTCCGCGCGGACACCCCGCCTTGGAACCAGCCTGCTGTCGGCGTCTCATTCCCTTAGCAGGCATCCGGGAGGAGACGGGCTACGAATTAGGCAGCCAGTGCGAGATTGTGGTCTGCACTTATTGTTTTGATCCGGTTTTTTACGAGGCCAACGAATCATCCTCGACATGCAACCCATCGCCCAAACCACAAGTCGAAACCAGAACGCCCCCTAAATTGAAGAAGCAGACCGAGCGGCCCGGGTTTGAAACCAAACGGAAAATAGCAGGAAATGTGGCAGGATGCAAATCATTCCTGACTGGCGCCTGGATCAGGGCAAAGCCGGCATGGCCAGCAATTCATCACCGGGGAGACTGCGATCCGTCTTGATCCAGCGGTCATATTCGGCAAAAGCCCTGGGAATCAATTGGGCGACTTGTCCGAAGCGATCCTGGGAATTCAGAGTCACGATCACCAGATGATAGGGGATCCGCAACTGGGCGTTGCCCTCCAGGGGCGTGATTTCATCCTTGCGCCGCGCGCTGGCCAGAAAACAGTCACCGGCGCGGCTGGTGCGACCGGTCTTGACGCCGTCACAATCCTGTTTTCCCAGGAGTTCGTTGGTGTTGAACACGCGGAAACGCCGTTCCTGCCCGCCGCGAAAAAAACTCACATCCCGCACCGGTTGTTGGACGATGAAGTTGAAGGCAGGCTTCTCCAGCGCATAGATGCCGATCCGTGCCATGTCCGCCGCCGTGGAATACCCCTTCTTGCGCCCCAACTCATCACCGCAAGGGCTGACAAAGAGAGAGCGTTTCATGCCGAGCCTGGCATGCGCCAAGGCGTTCATCTGCGCCACGAAGAACGACACGGAATCGTTGGCCTTGCCGCCATCCCGTTGCCACATTTCGAGTCCGATCGCCTCCGCAACCGCCCACATGGAGACCGCGTCAGAAGCCATCAGGGCCGAGGCCAGGGCGTCGCGGTAGCTGATCTGATCTCCCGACTGCAGGGAGAGCGGGTTCCCGCCCTGGGCGATCAAGGCGGCCTGAGAGATGGGGATCAACGAGGCCTTGTCCCGTTGCGTCGCCTCCAGCCAATCCAGGGCGACACAGGCCGAAACCACCTTGGTGAGGCTGGCCACCGGCAACTTGTCGTCGTAGTGATCTCCCAGGATGATCTTTTTGGTGCGGGAGTCGACCGCGATGTAGGCCCTGGAACTCTGCGCCGCGGCCGACGCGGCCACGAAACAGATCGCCACGCCCAGGCGAAGCGAAGCGCCATCGAGGATTCGGTTCAGCATGGTCATGAACTCAATACTAGGACCCGTGGGGCGAAAGGCAACCCGCTGTTTTCGCGTCTGGCCGGGAGCTTGGCCGTTTCTCCCGCACCAACGCCGCTTGAAAGCGGCAAGACGGGGCCTTAAGATGAACCTCTTTCTCGTGACTCGCCTGCCATGGTTTCGCAATGGGCACCGCCCGCTCTATCTCGCTCCGATGGCGGGGGTGACGGATCTTGTCTTCCGGCGGCTCTGCAAGCGACTGGGAGCCGAGGTGATGGTGACCGAATTTGTTTCGGCGGAGGGCATTCTGCGCCGGGATGACCGGACCCGCCATTACACGGAGTTTGATGAGGGACAGCGGCCGGTCGGAGTGCAGCTTTTCGGGGCGGATGGGCCCCGGATGGGCGAAGCGGCGAGGAAGGTGATCGATTGGAAGGAACCGGACTTCATCGACCTGAATTTTGGATGTCCGGTGAACAAGGTGGTGGCGAAGAATGGAGGGTCATCGCTTTTGCGAAACTGTCCCTTGCTGGAGCAGGTGGCTTCGGAAGTGGTCAAGGCGGTGGGAGATCAGGTGCCGGTGACGGCCAAGATCCGGATCGGGTGGGATCAGAACCAGATCAACGCCGTGCAGGTGTCCCGGATCCTCGAGGATTGCGGCATCAGAGTCATCACGGTCCACGGTCGCACCCGGGCCCAAGGGTATTCCGGTTTGGCAAACTGGGAGGTGATCCAAGAGGTGGCGGAGACGGTCCGCGTCCCGGTGGTCGGCAATGGCGACCTGGCAAGCGGCGCCGATGTGCAACGCCGATTGCGGGAAACCAGCGTGGCTGGACTCATGATTGGCCGGGCCGCCCTGGGTTACCCCTGGATCTTCCGGGAAGCCAGCCACTATTTGCAAACAGGGGTCCACCCCGAGCCCGTCTCCGATGCGGAGCGATGGGATCTAATGACCGAACACTGCCGGATGGCGGTGGCGGCAGGTCTTCGCGGAGCGGAACGTCAGGTGCTCCAATCGATGCGCTCCCGGTTGATGGCCTACTCCCGCGGCTTGCCCGGCGGCAAACTGGTTCGGCAACGCTTCTGCACGGTGCAATCCTTGGCCGAAGTGGAAGACATCGCCGCTGCTTACCTGTCCCGCCGCCTGGAAATCCCCGGGCGAGTCGAGGAAGAACCCGCCCTTCTCTGAGTCCGATGGAATTCAATATCTACTTTTTCACGATTCTTTTCACCGTGGTGGCGATCTACAAAATGGATCTGGTGGCGGATCTCTTGAACCTCCGTGGCCTTGGAGCGCCGCTGCCGCCCGAGTTTCGCGACGTTTTCAGTGAGGAAGATTACGCGAAGAGCCAAGAATACACCCGGGCCAAGACGATTCTCGGCGTGATCGAGTCCACGACCACCCAGGGACTGTTTCTGGTGTTTTGGTTTGGCGGAGGCTTTGCTTGGCTGGATCAATGGGTTCGCGGAGTCTCTTCTGGCGAGGTGGGCCGGGGGCTCCTCCTGGTGTCCGCCCTGACCCTGGGAACTTCGCTCTGCAGTTTGCCGTTCGAGTTCTATCGAACCTTTGTTCTCGAGGAGCGCTTTGGCTTCAATCGAACCACGCTCAAGACCTTCATCACCGACCATCTCAAGAGTTTGACCTTGAGCGCCGTCTTCGGTCTTCCGCTTTTTGCCCTGATCGTCTGGCTCTTTGCACGATGGGAGTTGGCGTGGCTCTACGCGTTCCTGGCGGTGACCGTAGGCTCCCTGATCCTGGCCTACGTCGCTCCCAAATGGCTTTTGCCCCTGTTTTATCAGTTCACTCCCATGCCGGAAGGCGAACTGAAGAGCGCCATCGATGATCTCTCGGTCCGCTGCGGGTTCCCGCTCGCCGGAATCTACGTGATGGACGGAAGCAAACGGTCCACCAAGGCAAACGCCTTTTTCACCGGGTTCGGCAACACCAAGCGAATCGCCCTCTTCGATACCCTGATCAACCATCACTCCGTTTCAGAGCTTGTGGCGGTGTTGGCGCATGAGATTGGCCATTACAAGCGGGGCCACATTATCCAATCGATGATCGCAGGCATCGCGGAATCGGCCCTGGCTTTTTTCCTGCTCGGCTTTTTTCTTCGCAACGAAGGGTTGTTTCATGCTTTCGGCGTGCGGGAGACATCGGTTTCTCTCAGCCTCATTCTGTTCGGCATTCTGTTCACCCCGTTGAGCAAAGTCTCCTCGGTGCTCCGGAGCGTCTGGAGCCGGCGCAACGAATTCGAGGCGGACGCCTATGCCGCGTCGGTGACCGGGCATCCCGGAGATTTGGTGACCGCGTTGAAAAAGCTGACGCATGAGAATCTGGGCAACGTGACCCCTCACCCGTTTCATGTCTTTCTCAACGACTCCCACCCGCCGGTGCTGCGCCGGATCGAGGCTCTGGAAGCGCGTTGATCGGAAAAGTTCGGCCGAGATTTGAAATTTGGCTCGATTGCTGCTGACGTCGGGTGAATCCAAGTGTATTGAATCTCGATGGCCCACGCCGGACTCAGCCAACGCGGCGAGCTGCGCCAATCCCAAAAGCTCGCCCCTCAAATGCAGCAGAGCCTGCAGATCCTGCAGGCGGCCACGCTGGAGTTGCGGACGCTTGTCCAGCAGGAGCTGGCGGCAAATCCGGTTCTTGAAGACGAGACGATGGAGATTTCCATCGAGGATCAGGACATCCAAGAGGACGACGGTTTTGGCGAGGAGTTTTCCCGTCTCTCCCAGATGGACGAGGAGTGGCGCGATTACATGAGTCAGTCCCGGCAGTCGGCACCCCGATCTTCCGCCGACGAGGACAAGCGTCAGTTCATGCTCGATTCCCTGGTCCGGCCCTTGACTCTCCAAGAGTTTCTCCTCGACCAGTTGCGAACGGAAGGAGTGGAACCGAGGGATCGCGAGTTCGCTGAACTGCTCATCGGCAACCTCGATGAGAACGGCTTCCTCCAGATGTCGCTCGACGACCTGTGCCTTTCCCACGGTCTGCGCATGGAAGATCTGGAACGAGCCAAGAAGCTGGTGCAGTCGTTCGATCCTCCGGGAGTGTGCGCTTCGAGTCTTTCGGAATGTCTTTTGATTCAACTGGATCGTTCCGGCCGGCATCGCGGCCTGGAATACCGGATCGTCGCCTCCCACCTCGACGACCTCGCCCACCGCAGGTATCCCCAGCTGGCGCGCAAGTTGGGAGTTACGACCGAGCAGATTGCCGAGTCGGCTTCCATCATCGCCACGCTCGATCCAAAGCCGGGTCGCATGTTCGAATCCGGGAGCAACAGTTACGTGACTCCGGATGTCTTCATCGAGCCGAACGATTCCGGGGGCTTCTCAGTGCGCCTCAACAATGACCAGGTGCCCCGGCTCCGCATCAGCAATGCCTACAAGGACCTGATGGCGGCCCAGGGTGACCGGCGCGAGGTTCGTGATTACATCAAGGAAAAGATCCGCAGCGGTCGAACCCTGATCGACAGCATCGCCCAACGCCAAGAGACCATCCGTTCCATCGCCGAACGCATCCTGGAGCGGCAGGTCGGCTTCATGCGGCGCGGGCGTTCCGAACTCAAGCCCCTCACCATGGCGCAGGTCGCCGACGAAGTGGGCGTTCACGAAACGACCGTGAGCCGGGCCATCGCCGGAAAGTATCTGTGGACCCCTCAAGGGGTTTACGAGATGCGCTTTTTCTTCACCACCGGCTACCGGACCGAGAGCGGTGAGGATGTCGCCAATACCAGCGTGAAAGCTTCCATTGCCGAAATTGTGGCTGCGGAGAATCCCAAGAAGCCGCTGAGCGATCAGGCTATTGTCGCCAAGCTCGGGGAACAAGGGGTCTCGATCGCCCGGCGGACTGTGGCGAAGTATCGGGAGGAACTCGATATCCTCCCAAGCCATCTCCGGAAAGGTTACTGAGCCCATCGCGAGAAACCTGTTTCCACCGGGCGCTTTCTTCGTATGGAAGGTGTATGTTGGATGACTCTATCGTTCGCGCCGCGCTGGCAACGGTGAAATACCCCGGGTTTTCCCGGGACATCGTCTCTTTCGGATTGGTCAAAACGATCCAGATCGAGGGCGGCTTGGTGGAGGTGCTGATGTCCTTCGCAACCCGGGACCCAAAGGTTCCCGAGCAGGTTTACCGGGATTCACGCGCGGTTCTGGAAAAGCTTCCAGGTGTCCAGGAGGTCCGAATCGAGTTCGATTTGAAGGAGCCTCCGACGGCTCCACGGGGCGGCGCCGAGGCCATCACCAGCCGCATCCCCGGCGTGCGTCACGTCATCGCCGTGGCCAGTGGCAAGGGCGGGGTCGGCAAATCCACGGTCTCCGCAAATCTTGCCGTCGCCCTGGCCGCCAACGGGCGACGTGTCGGACTTTGCGATTGCGACCTCTACGGCCCCAGCATGGCCCTCATGTTCGGAACAAATGAGGAGCCCCGCGCCGATCAGGAGGACCGGATCATTCCCGTGCAGCGGCATGGCATTCAGCTGATGTCGATGGGCCTCCTGGTTCAGGACGATTCCGCCGTCATCGTCCGAGGCCCGCTCGCCACTCGCTACATCCAGCAACTCTTGCGACAGGTCGCCTGGGGAAATCTGGACTACCTCATCCTCGATCTCCCGCCGGGCACCGGGGACATCCAGCTCACCATCGTACAAACCGTGGCCCTCGACGGCGCCCTGATCGTGACCACGCCGCAGGAAGTCGCACTTATCGATGC
The DNA here is from genome assembly GCA_003402735.1 of Verrucomicrobiota bacterium. GTDB lineage: Bacteria > Verrucomicrobiota > Verrucomicrobiia > Verrucomicrobiales > DEV007 > V1-115. The sequence goes on along the minus strand of QQNE01000014.1, from coordinate 20,719 downwards.
CCGGAAGGCCGGAACCATGTTCGCCAAGGTCAATGTGCCGGTCTTGGGAATCGTCGAGAACATGAGCTATTTCCTCTGTCCCAACGACGGCAACCGATACGCCATCTTCGGCTCCGGAGGCGGTGCCGGGGAAGCGAAACGGCTCGGCGTTCCCTTGTTGGGCGAGATCCCGATCGATATCGCCACCCGGGAGGGCGGTGACGGAGGCGCCCCAATTGCGCTCACTCCACCGGGAGACTCGCTCGCCAGCGCCGCCTTCCACGCCCTGGCAGCCCAGATCGACGCCCGGTTTGTCGGCCGATGAACCAACTCCTCAGGCTGAGTCCGCCAGCGGGAATCGCGCTGCGAATCCAGGACGCGGTGCCCACGCCTCATGAGTTGCCCCTGTCCGTGGCGCTGGAGTCGGCGGGCGATCCGGCAGCTCTGGTCTTCTGGCGCAGCGCCGATTCCTCCATCTGCGGCATTTTTCACGGGCTGGGCCGCACCGCGTGGCCCCACGCCAGATTGCGGCGCCTCCACGCGGTCGTCATCCGCCCTGGAGCGGGTCCAGGCGTCACCGGCTTGGAACTGGTTCTGGAGGACGGCGCCGAGTTGCCCCTCCTCGTCGTGCGCCCCTACCGGGAGGAGTTTGCGAATTGGCTGGAGACGGAAATGGGAACCATCGGGCGGTTTCTCGAAGTCGAGATGCGCTGGAAAGACTACGGATTGGACCGCTGAAAGCGCGGAGCGATTCGGGCTTCACTATTCATTACATGTGTTGTCCGAAGTTATCGAAACCGGCCTCATGTCTAGCCCGGTGGGTTCTCTAGATTATCAAGAAGAGATTCCCCTTGATAATTTATATTTATTATATATTCTGGACTCAATTCGGGCTCCCTTTCGATCATGTCCAACTTCGCCGCCGCCATGGAACGCCGTCACCGCACCCAAATCTTCGAGAAGATTCTCCTTGAGGATTCTGATTCGACACGGAGACCAGCCAAGGCTTCCGCGCCCGCGGTCGCGGCTCCCGCAAACTCCCCCCTGCCCCACAGGCACGACCTCTCCCTCGCTGAATGTCGGCAGCAAGCGGAACGCGCTTTGCGCCACGGCGATTTCGAACTCGCTGCCGAGCTCTTTGCCTCGGCGATTGCCCTGGGTGGGGACTCCGGGATTCCGATGGCCTCCGCTTTTGAACTGCACCTTTCCCAGGCAGATGCCCTGCGGCGCATGAAGAGTTTCGCGGAAGCACTTAGGGTTCTCGGGCGTGCCGAAGATCTCCTCAACTCCGGTCACCAAGTGGCGCTGATTCCGCAGCGCATCGAACTCCTTCAGGCGCGGGCGGCCGTCGCCGTCAGCTTGGGCGATCCTGCCGGGGCGGAGACCGACTTGGTCGAGGCAGTCAATCTGTGCGAGAAGGACGAGAGGGATCCCGTCCGCCTCTGCCGGATCTACCGCGATTTGGCGAAGGTTTACAGCGCAAGCGGGCATGAATCCGATGCCATTGGAGTCATCGTGGACGGCCTCGGCCTTCTTGAAGGCGAATCCTCACCCTGTCCCCAGGAGAGAATGGCGCTGCTCCAGCTCTTGGCGAGCATCACCCACAAGCAGGGAGCCTGCGACGCCGCCGCAAGTCACCTGCTGGAGGCCTATCGCGTGGCGGAGGAGGCGGATCGCCAGGACGACATGGCTCACCTTGAGGCGATTTTGGGCACGCTCTACGCTCAGCATGGTGATGACGAGGCCGCCCGCCAATGGCTCGTGGCCGCGATCGGGCGGATGGAAGCCTGCGCCGTTGAGCACGGTTGCATGGTGGCGCTTCTCTACACCAGTTTGGCCCAGGTGCAGACTCGCCTTGGTTTGGAGCAAGCCGGCGAGACCTTCACCCGTGCGGTGGACCTTCAGCTGCGGTTTTTGAACGGCGCCTCCGCCTGCAACTGATCCGCGCCCGTCCCTCTCAGGCCGAGGGCGATTCACCGCCATTCCCGAGCTGATCCAATTCCCGTCTCTCCTTTTTGGTCGGGCGCCCCATTCCCGGATCGCGCCGCGGAGCTGAGCGCACTGCACTCCTCATTTGATCGGCCAAGGCGATTGCCTCAGGAGGCGTGAGGTCCTGGCAGAAGTCGGGCACGAGCTTGGCTGCGACCCTCTGCTTGAGCGGTGCCTTCATCTCGAGAACCACGGTCAGGAAAGGCTGCTCAATCTCAATCCGGTCCCCCGGACGGACCAGTCGTGAGGGTTTCACGGGGCGGCCGGCAACCTTTATTTGGCCCCTTCGACACGCGGCGGCGGCGAGCGCCCTGGTCTTGAAGCGGCGCACCGCCCAGAGCCAGAGATCCACACGCTCAGCTGGGACCGCTTCCGGCGTGGTGTCCATGTTCATGAATTGCGATTATTTATGAAAATCATAATAAAATAGTTGCAAATAGTCAGCTAATACGTAATATCCATACATCAACAGTTCCCCATGAAACGCATCCTCTTTGTCATGAACGACCACGAAGAAGTTGGCAAGACCAGCTTCGCCACCGCGCTCTCCACCCACTTGCGCCGCCAAGGCCACCGCACCTCGCTGGTGGCGGTTATCGGTGACGACGACGCGCGAGACCGCAACGTCCGATACAACGGCACCTGGAACATTCTGGATGAGAACAACATCAAGCGGCTGCTGGGCTGGACCAGAAAGAACGACGTCATCGTTTGCGATGTCCAGACCGGCTATGCCGAGGCGATCATGGAGTTGCATGAGGCGATCGACATGGACCTTGAGCTCGGAGAATTGGACATTGAGGTGACGATCGTGGCTCCTCAGGTGGACGAAGCGGATTGCAACGATTGCATCCTCGAGATCTGCCGCACCCTCGGGGACAAGGCTTACTATGTGATTCCTCGGATACCCAAGGACGAATTCGCCTCCAGTCTGGAATCATGGGACGACAGCCGGGCCTGCCGGGCAGTCGATTCGCTCGGGGCGGTGATGGTTGAGGTTCCGAGAATCACGGATGCGGGGCGTCGGCTTCTTGAAAGCGGGGAGATGACGCTGATCGCTGCACTCGCGGTGGAACCGGAGGAGCTTCCTGGAGAACTCGGCCGTTACATGCGGCGCTGGTGGCGGGATTTTGACCGTCAGATGGAGGAAGCGGCCGACTACGTCGAACCTGAAGTGGTGACTCGGCACGGTTTCCGGCGCTCCGCCTGATGCGGATTCAGCGCACTGAATGATTTGTTGTTGTTGGGTTGTTGACGGGTGCCGGATGCGAGGGATTGCATCCGGCACCTTTTTTTAGGCTTGGCCCAGGGCTTCTTCCACCGAGAGATCCCGGTGCACCATGGCATGCAATTGGCGGGCGATCCGAGCCGGATCGGGATGCATCCAGACATTTCTTCCGATGGCGATGCCCACGGCACCAGCGTCCAGGGCATCGCGGACCATGGAGAGCAGAGCCCGATCGTTGCCGAGGGCGGCACCGCCCAGAACGATGACCGGAACAAAAGAGCCCTGCACCACGGAGCGAAAATCGGCTGCTGAAGCGCCGGTTGGAAACGCGGTTTTGACCACGGAGGCACCGAGTTCGGCCGCCTGCCGGACGGCGAAGCGGACCGCCTCCACGGTGTAAGCCGAAGGCAAGCCGAGCCCCACAGGCAGGGCCTCCACGATGGTGGGTAACCCCGCGAAAATGCCCTCGCGGATTGTGTCGCTGCACTCTGCCAGAATGCGGGCCTCGTCCGCATGACCGGGATAGAGCATGTGCATCATGGAACAAGCTCCAACCTCCTGGGCATCGTCCGCACCGAACAGCTTGACGCTACCTTCTGGCAGATCGGGCTTGTAGACATCGGTTCGCAGACAGATCGCGCTGTTGGCCAAAGCCTCTTGGCAGGCCCGGGCCAACCCGAGATTGACGACAAATCCGTCGACATGCGGAGCGAGCGCCGCGATCAGCTCGGCTGGTCGATCCAGTCCAGGCACAGGAATGGCGGTGCCGTGATCGATCGGAAGAATTACCGTTCTGCCATCCAGTCCGAAGAGTTTCGACAGTGCTTGCTTCATCTTCTGGCCGTAGCACAGGCCGCGGTTGGAGGCAAACCGACTCTCTCCGCATTTCCCGCGCTTTGTAGTTGGAAGACGGGTCGGTTTGCGCTAAGGACTGCGCCAGGAAAATTTAACCCCAACCGCCCATGCCTTACGTCCAGACAAACGGAATCCAGATGTATTACGAAGAAGCGGGAGCCGGCGATCCGTTGCTCCTCATCATGGGGATCACGGCCCGCGGTGAAGTCTGGGAAGCGCACAAGGAGGACTGGAAACAGAATTTCCGGTGCATCATGGCAGACAATCGCGGCGTTGGGTTGACCGACAAACCGGCTGGTCCTTACAGCAGCGAAATGATGGCGGACGATTACGCCGGTCTGTTGAACTCTCTCGGCATCGCTCGTGCCCGGGTCGTTGGGGTCTCGATGGGGGCGATCATCGCGCAGCAACTGGTCCTGCGGCATCCCTACAAGGTCATCAGCATGGTGCAGATGTGCCCCTGGGCCCGGTGTGACCGCTACGGGCGCTCCATTTTCGAACACATGAAAGCCTGCAAGGCGCACCTCTCTCCCGCAGAGTTTTTGGAGTGGATTCAACTGCTCATCTTCACCAAGCCGTTCTGGGACAATGACGAGGCCCATGATTCCCTGGTCCAGGGCCGTGCCGACTTCTCCCTGAACCCAATTCCGCAACCGCTGCACGGGTTGGAGGCGCAGGCTGCGGCCTGCGTGAACCACGACACCCTGGCTCGCCTCGGCGAGATCCGGTGTCCCACCCTGGTCATCGGCGGAAAGGCGGACATCTTCACCCCGCTCTGGATGGCGGAGGAAGTTGCCAACGGCATCCCCGGAAGCGATCGTCATTACTACGACAATGCCGGACACGCCTTTCACTGGGAAGTCATGGCCGATTTCAATCCCCGGGTCCGGCAGTGGCTCCTGGCCCACTAACTCATCAACCCTAAATTCCACAACTCCAATCCCTTACCCATGGCTAACATCAAATTCGGCTCGGAAGTCTACACCTGGTTCATGCAGGGGACCGGTGCCGCCTACAGCAACAAGCTCGATCACATGATCCGCATCGCCTCCCTCGCGGGGTTCAAAGGGATCGAGCCCATGGTCCTCACCCCGTTTCCGGACTACTGGCTCGGCGAATTCAAGGATCCCGCCCGGCTCAAGGACACCCTCGAGGCGAACGAGATGGAATTGGCCGGATTGGCCCTGGTCTGCTCCTGGGACGCAGAGGGCGAGACTGCCGAAGAGAAAGCCGCGGCTGATTACGCCATCCAGACCCTGAAATTGTTTCCGGGAGCCAAGCTCGGAACGGTGCCCCTTCCCGGAGGCCGTCACCAACTCCAGGAGCGCCGGCTCAACCTGGCCAAGAACGTCAACCGGGTCAGCAAACGAGCCAAGGACGCCGGCATTCACGCCACGTTCCACCCAAACAGCCCCACCTCCTCAATCGTTCGCACCCAGGAAGATTATGATGTGGTGCTCAACAGTCTCGATCCTTCGGTGACCGGTTGGACTCCCGATGTCGGTCACATCGCCCGTGGCGGCATGGATGTGATTGCCACCATGACCAAGTGGGGTCACTTGGTCGACCACATCCATTACAAGGATTTCAGCGGCATGGCCATGGGCGCCGAGCCGTGGGCCAAGATGGGGACCGGACGCATCGATTTCCATGCCATCACCGAATGGCTCGTGACTCGCAACTACGATGGCTGGATCATCTGTGAGGACGAGGCTCATGAAGCGGTCGGTGATCCGGATGGAGTGACGCTCCAAAATGGAGAGTGGTGCAAGAACAACTTGCTGCCGCTTCTCCGCTGATCTTGGCGTTGGCCGGAATCTCCCAAATTTTGTCCAGATGAACTCTGGCGAGAAGGAGTGCGTTTGCTGTAGGTTCGCCCCATGCAACGCCCCTTCCTGTCGTGGTTGTTTCTTTTGTGCCTTTCCCCCCTCGTCCAGGGGGTTGAGCGGGTTCAGGTCTCTTGGGAGCGCAAGCAACTCACGGATGTCTTTTTCGCGGAAGGAGCGGTCCTTGCCGATCTCGACAAGGACGGGCATTCCGACGTTGTCGCCGGCCCCTACATCTGGCGGGGGCCGTCTTTTTCCGAGAAGTTCGAGTTCTATCCCGCCAAGCCGTTCAACATCAACGGCTACTCGGACAACTTCTTTCCCTACACCTGGGATTTCGACGCCGATGGTTGGCTCGACATCCTGGTGATCGGTTTTCCGGGCAAGGAGGCACGGTGGTATCGCAATCCCGGGACCGGTTCGGGCCACTGGGCCATGCATCTCGCTCTCGCCAAGGTCGACAATGAGTCGGCGGGGTTTGGGGACCTCACCGGTGATGGGGTCCCGGAAATCTACGCATCGGTCAATGGAGTCTTCGGATACGCCGGGCCGCGGAGGGATCAACCTACGCAGCCTTGGATCTGGCACCGGATCTCTCCGGATCAGGCCACGGGAGGGCAGTTCACGCATGGCCTCGGTATCGGCGATGTGAATCGAGACGGACGGATTGACCTGCTGGAAAAGAGCCGTTGGTGGGAACAACCGGAATCTTTGGAGGGCGATCCGTTATGGAAATCGCACCGCACGGATTTCACCGGCCCAGGCGGAGCTCAGATGTATGCCTGGGACTTTGACGGGGACGGTGACCAGGATGTGCTTTCCAGCCTCGCAGCTCACAGTTATGGGCTGGCTTGGTTTGAGCAGGTGAAAGGTGAATTTTCCCGTCACCTCATCACCACGGAAGATCCGCTCCAAAATCCCTACGGTGTCGCCTTCAGTCAGATTCACGGGATCGCTCTCGATGACATCGATGGGGACGGACTGAAGGACATCATCACCGGGAAACGTTTCTGGGCCCACAACGGGCATGATCCAGGCGAGCGCGATCCCGCGGTGATTTATTGGTTCAAGACTGTTCGCAAACCGGGAGGCGGTGTGAAATTCGTTCCGCACCTGATTGACGACAATTCCGGGGTCGGCGTCGAGGTCAAAACCGGGGACGCGAATTCGGACGGTTTGCCCGATGTGGTCGTGGCCAACAAGCACGGGGTCTTCCTGCATCTGCAGAAACGGACCAAGGTGGACGAGGCGACTTGGCTGGCGTCGCAACCCCGCAAGGCATTCCTTGATGGGATTCTCCCGATGGAGAAATACGCGTCCGGTCGTCCGGCCCAAGAAGCCGCGTCGGCCATGACCGCGCCCCCTGGTTTCCACGTCAACCTGATCGCCTCGGAACCGGATCTTACGCAACCGGTCACATTCTGCTTTGATGACCGCGGACGCCTCTGGGTGGCTGAAGCGCTCAATTATCCAACCCCGGCCCCTCCCGGTGGCGGGAGAGACAGAATCCACATCTTTGAGGACTCCGATCACGATGGCCGTTTCGAGTCCCACAAGATTTTCGCGGAAAAACTCAACCTCGTCAGCGGTCTCGAGGTCGGCTTTGGCGGGGTGTGGGTCGGTGCGGCGCCGAATCTCCTCTTCATACCGGACCGAAACGGCGACGATCTGCCGGACGGAGCGCCGGAAGTTCTCCTCGACGGCTGGGGCACCCAAGACACGCACGAGACCCTGAACTCCTTCAGGTGGGGCCAAGACGGGTGGCTCTACGGCTGCCACGGGGTCTTCACGAAATCAAACGTCGGCAAGCCGGGAACGTCGGAGAAGGATCGGGTGTTTCTCGATGCCGGCGTTTGGCGCTATCACCCGGTGCGGCACCGCTTCGAAGTCTTCGCCCGAGGCACTTCCAATCCCTGGGGGTTGGACTACGACCAATACGGGGAGTGGTTCGTCACCGCCTGCGTGATCCCGCATCTTTGGCACATCGTCCCAGGGGCCTATTACGAACGGCAAGCCGGGCAACACCAGAATCCTCACCTTTACGACCTGGTGGGCACCATTGCCAAGCACCGTCATTTCGCCGGCTCAGTCGCTGACAGCGCCCATTGGGGACCGCGTCGCGATGCGAAGTCAGACGTCATTGGAACCAACACCTTCCAAGCCGGCGGAGGGCATGCCCACTGCGGCTTGAGCATTTATCAGGGCGACAATTTTCCGCCGGCTTACCGCGGCGCTCTCCTCATGCACAATCTGCACGGGCACCGCATGAACTGGGATCACACCTCGCCCGTCGGGGCCACCTATTCCGGAGATCGCCGACCCGATTTTCTCTTTTCCAACGATCACTGGTATGTTGGCACCCAGATCGCTTATGGCCCCGACGGCGCCCTTTATTTCGCCGATTGGCATGATGACACCACCTGCCACCGCCGCGACGACGCGGAATGGGACCGCACCAACGGCCGCATCTTCCGCATCCATTTCGGAGATCTGAAGCCGGCCAATGTGAACTTGGGCAAACTCGCCGATGACGAACTCGCCGCCCTGCATACCCACGAGAATCAGTGGTTCGTCCGCACCGCCCGGCGTCTCTTGCAGGAACGCGCCGCTTCTCGACCACTTCAGGAGAAGGCCGTTGCCACGCTCCAAGGCTTCATGGTCCCGACCCGACCGGTTCCGGTCCAACTCGACGCCCTCGGGACGCTCCACGCCTGCGGCTTGACGACAAACCAGCCGCTTTCAGGAGATCTCTTGGTCGCCCGCGGAATCCGTTACCAGTCGGAGACCGGTTCGCTCAAACCTCTCCAGACGGAAGGTCCCTTGGCGCGCCGGGAACTTGCGTCGGCGCTTCGCCTCCTGTCGGCAGAGGCGGCTTTTCCGGTCGCTGCCTCCCTGATCGCCAGTCTCGGTCCTCAGGAAGATCCTCTCGTGGCCAAACTGGCTTGGTATGGCACCGAACCGTTGGTGGCCAAGGAGCCCGATTGGGCGCTTCGGCAGGCGCAAACCACGAAACATCCTGGATTCCAGGAGCGGATCTACCGCCGCATCGCCGCGATCCCAGAGAGCCGCGCTCTCCTTTTCTCTCAACCCCCCGCGCGGGCCAATGCGGTGGTCTCGGCTCTCTTCGAGCAGATGCAGAACGAGGCTCCCCAGGATCCGCCCCCATCTTGGAGCTCCTTCTTCGATCGGGTCCGACCCGCGGCGGAGACCAATCCCGAATTGCGCCGGAAGCTGCTCTTCCTGGCGGGCAAATTCCGGGATCCCCGAGTCCGTCCCGAAATGCGCGCTCTGCTCGGAGACGCCTCGCAACCTCTTGGTCTCCGGGTGGTCGCGCTCGACGCCCTGGCACCGGATCCTGAATCGATCCCAGTTCTCCGAGGACTGGTCACTGGAGGCGCATCCCCGCTGCGGCAAGCTGCCATCATCGCCCTGGGTAAGCAGGACGACGAGCCGTCTCGGGCCGCACTCTTGGACGCCCTCGCGGATTTTTCACCCTCCGAACAGAGCGCCGCCTTGTCCGTTCTCTGCGCGCGTCCGGCCTCGGCCAAGCAACTGCTCCAAAGGGTCGCGGACGGTAAGCTGCCCGGAAACGCCATCAGCGTGGTCGCAGCCCGCCAGATCCAGCAGCTCGCGGATCCCGCATTGAACAGCTTGTTGACAAAGCACTGGGGAACCCTGCAAACCTCGACCGGAGATGCCGCAGCCAGGATCGCCAAATGGAAGGGAATCCTCACACCTGATCGGCTCGCCAAGGGCAGTCCAGCCAAAGGCAGGCTCGTTTACAACCAGACCTGCTACGCATGCCATGTCCTTTATGGCCAAGGCAACCTCATCGGTCCCGACCTCACCGGGGCCAACCGCGCGGATCTCGATTATCTTCTGGAAAACCTCCTCAATCCCAATGCGGTCATCGGCAAGGAGTATCAGCTCCAGGTGCTCCACCTCCAGGATCAGCAGGTCGTCGCCGGCATGGCCAAGAGCGAGAGTGCGTCCGCCGTCAGCCTAGTTTTGCCCGGCGGTGTCACGCAGTCCGTCCCCAAAACCTCCATCGCTCGTCGCGAGACCTTGGCGCAGTCCCTGATGCCTGAGGGCTTGCTCGAGGCTCTGCCCCAGGCCGATGCCGTGGACTTGGTTGCTTATTTGAGGGGCGACAAACAGGTTCCCGTGGCTCGCCCTGGCGAAATGGTGTTCGAAGGCGAAGCCATTCGTGTCGCGGAAGCCACCGGCGGGCGAACCTCCAGGCAGCCGATGGGTGGGTTTCGGGCCGATACCTGGAGCGGCAACGCCCAACTCTGGTGGACCGGCGGCAAGCCGGGCGATCGATTGACCTTGGAATTCGACATCTCCGAACCCGGAACCTACGCCCTCTCCGCGGTATTCACCAAGGCCCCCGACTATGGACAAGTGCGCGTTTGGCTCGACCAAAAGACCGAGTTGGTTCGCAGCCTGGATCTTTACGATTCCAGCGTCCGCACCACCGGCGTCGTGGAACTGGGCTCCCACACGCTGGCCCCGGGTCTTCACAAACTCCAGCTTGACCTGCTCGACAAAAACCCCAAGGCCTTGCCACGTTACATGGCAGGGCTCGATGCGCTAATGGCGCTGCGGAAATAACGACAGCGAAGCAGAGTTTTCCCGGGCCGACCGGGAAACCCATTGAGAAGCCGCGCCCCTGGCCAGCCAAGCCTGCACTTCTCAAGGATCGCGTCGCGAGGCGCCGCCAAATGGCATTGCCCGCAAGACGCGCGAAGGCTTCCGGGTGAGCGGTATGCCGACATACCGCGAATCCGGGAACTTGAGCGGAACGCAGCAGGAATGCCATTGGGCAAGCCGCAGCAGCGAGAGCTTGAGAAATGCGGGCTAGGGTTTCGCGTTGCCGCCCTCTCAGGCGCGCAGCAAGGCGCAATCGTAACGCTGAATCTTTCGATCCCGGGTCACCAAGACGAGATCTTCAACGAGGCTTTGCGCCACGAGCATGCGATCAAACGGATCCTGGTGCAGCGGCGGAAGACGCGCTGACCTTAGGGCATGCGCCCAATTCACGGGCAGCTCGAGAAAGCGAAGGGAAGCCAACACCGACTCAAAATCCGCAGTGAGCCGCAGCTTCCCGATCGATTCCTTGAGCCGCAACTCCCAAATGGAGACTGAACTGACATAGACGGTGTTCGCTCCATCAACGAGGAGTTCGCGGCACCGTGGGTTCAATTCATCGGGGAACGACGCCGCCCAAAGAACCACGTGCGAGTCGAGGAGCAACCTCATCCTTGCGGATCCTCCGCAACCCGCAACGAACCCTGATCCCAGTCCTGGTCATCCAGAAAGCTGGCAGCGATTTCCGCATCCGTGTCTCCACCCCAAGCATCCGGAGCCTCCCAGACTTGTCCGGAAAGAACGCCCAACTGGCGCGGCCGCATCACGGCGACGAAAGGAATCAACTTCGCCACCGGTTTGCCGGCTTTGGCGATGATGATCTCCGCCTCCTCGCCCGAAGCAAGCAGTTCCAGAAAACGCGAAAGATGCGTCTTGGCCGCATGAATATTCACCACCTCCATTAAACCAAACTAAACTAGGTCCACCCAAACTACAATCCTTTTTTACACGAATTGACATCCTGCAACCCCTGCTTCACGATGCGTCTTCCCTCAAACATGGAGGCTCCAATCAAGATCGGCATGCTGGACTCCGGGGTCGGTGGCTTCTCAGTCCTGCGTGAAATGCTCCGCTCCCTGCCAAGCCATCCGGTGCATTACGTGGCCGACAATGCTTGGTGTCCTTACGGAAACAAGCCTCCGCGCGACATCCGGAGGCGGGTCCTTCGGATTGCGGACTCGCTCATCGAAGCCGGCTGCGGAATCATCGTGGTGGCTTGCAATTCCGCCACCATTCACGGGGTGGAATTGCTTCGGGCGAGCTATCCACTTCCGTTCGTCGGCATGGAACCGGCCGTGAAACCGGCAGCGGAAATGACCCGCTCCGGAATCGTGGGCGTCCTGGCCACGGAGGCCTCGATCGCGGGAGAGAAGTTCCACCGCCTAGTCACCGCCCATGCCCAGGGCGTTCGGGTCATCACCCGACCCTGCCCCCGTTTCGTGGAACTCGTGGAAGCCGGTGTATTGGAAGGACCGGAGGCGGAGGCGGTGGTTCGGGCGGAGGTGATGCCCCTTCTGGAGCAAGGCGTGGATGTTCTTGTCCTGGGCTGCACCCACTACCCCTTCCTCCGTCCCGTCATGGAAACCGTGGTCCCGCCCACCGTCTCCATCCTGGACACTGGCGGAGCGGTTTGCCGAAGAGTCAGCCGCCTGTTGGACGCCGCGGGCACAACGCCTTCGAGTAGTCATTCACCGGCCGCACTGGCGATTGAAACCACCGGAGATCTGGAGCACGTCACAAGGCTTCTCCCCCTGCTCTTGCCGGATCACGGTCGACCCGTGACCGTCCGTCATGTCGATCTTTTCAACGGCGAAGCGTCCCCATGAAAGCGTCGAGCTGACGACAGGCAGATTGGTAGGAGTGTCCCTCAACCAGTGCTTTTTCCGCCTGTTGCATGGCCTCCACGTAATCCCTGGCCGAATCGAAAAGATTCGTCACCAGGGCGGGCTCGGGAAACCGATGTCCTTCCCTGGACGAGGCCAAGCTTGGGAAGAAGGTCTGATAGGCGGCACCTCCGGGAGCCAGCAAAACGGTTCCGGTGAGCAGGGAATCGCGCAGCGCAGGTTGATCGAAACTGGTCTCATCGAAGGTGGCGATGGCCAAATGTTTCGAAAGCAAGCCGAGGTGCTCCCGGTAATCCGGAACCGGAATCACTCGGGTCCAATCCGGTCCAAGGTTCAAACTCTCCTGCAGTCGTCGTGCCCGGGCTCGGGAGACTTCGGGTATGGTGAGAAGCTGCCGGGTTGATTCCACAAGCCCTTTGAGGTCGGCGAGCAGTTCGCTGGTGGCGGGCCCATCCGGTTGAAAGCCGGTGAGATCCACATAAATCCCGGAGCGGGATCCATGAGCGGGCCGGGGGTTTGGATTCCACGGAAGGGCCGGAGGGAGATAGAGAAACCGTTTTGCCTGGTTGAGCGACTCAAAAAACGTATTCATGTAGGGATCACTGGTCAGGCTGCCGTCGGAGATGGCCAGCATGGCGAGAAGATCCTGAAAGTTTGTGCCTTCTTGAAGCGATTCGGTCACTCGGACGAAGGTCGAAGAGCGCCAGCCCAGCAGAATGATCTGGGAGGGCATCGCGGCGCGCAGTTTTTTCAGCTGAGCATGGGTCTCCTGCAGGTCCTCCCCGGTCACGAGAAGCACCGGTCTGTTGGCGGCCACGGTGCGGGCCAGTGAGGTTAGGAAAGCTCCCCTGGTGGCCACGGCCATCCCCATGAACCCAACCGGCAAGGGCTCGCTATCCAGATCCAACTCGATGATTCCACTGTAATCGGCGGAGCGCTCCTGGGATTGCGGATCAAACACCACCAGGCTGGTGCGCCCGTTCCCGATCCGCGCGGCACCGCCCAATCCCGGGTGCGGCGTCGGTGCGGATGAGGGCGAGAAGATTTCCCCGAAATCGGCGAGCCGTGGTGGTTTCACCGCCGAGGCGGGGCGTTGCAAGCTGACCACCGTGGCGGCAATCCGGGAGACTTCCTCACCGATGCGTTGCTCCAAGTTTTCGAGAACCTGCCCCTGACGCTCGAGGTTCGCCCGGACGATCCGCTCGGTTTCCCTCCCCTCGTGAATCTCCACTTCCAGGTGCCGCAGCCTCTGTTCCTTGCGCGCGATTTCGTTGGCCAACTCCTCATTTCGCAAGGTCATCTCCTCGTGAAGTTCCCGGGTGGGTTCGTAGTGGTTGAGCCGGAGATCGCGGAGCGCGGCGCTCGAATCATCGCTCTCCAACCGCATCCGGTCGCGGACATCAGCCAGATCGTCCCGCGCCTTGCTCAAGCGGGTTTCCGCCAACGCGCACTGCTCCTCAAGTTTGGCTTTCCGCTCGGCGATTTCGGCGAGCTGATTCGTTTCGAATTCGTTCCAATCCCGGATTTTCCCGAGCACGCGGGCCTCGACCATTTGCAGCCGGTCACGGCCCTGGGCCAAACGCTGCCGGAGGTCTTCGTTCTCCCGCTCCAGACTCACTTGTGCCGCCGTGTCCGCCTCGATTTTTTCGCGGACGATCCGCAGACTGGCTTCGGCCTCGTTCACGGCAGAGACGATGGCCTTGTTTTTGATCACCAGAAGCTCGTGTTCCCGTCTCGCTTCATCCAGGGCCGCGAGGCCCCGTTCTTGCATCGATCGCAACTCTTCGGCCTCCCGTTTGGCCTCGGCACGTGTCGCCTCGGCCTCGAGGATTGCGGCTTGAGAGGCGGTCAGCGCTGTTTGGTCCTCTTCCACGGCGCGGCCCGTCACAGCGAGAAGTTGCCGTTTTTCCTGAATTTCAGTATCGAGACGCCCCGACTCGACGGTTGCTTCGGTCAGTTGCCGTCGCAATTGGCTGATTTCCGCCCGCAACGCGGCGATTTGGCTCTCCAAGTCCGGAACGCCGCGGTCCCGCAGTTCCTCGAACCGTTGCCGTTCCTGCAGCAGGATGACTTGCAGCTCCGCCCGCCGGGCCTCGAGGGCGAGAATCGCCGATTCGGCGTCGCGGGCGGCTGGTTTTGCGGCAGAGTGCGGGCCGGGTTCCCCGGAGGATGTCGCCGCAGGCACTTGCCAGTATTCCACCTCGTAAACGCCGAACCGAATCGTGTCGCCGTGGTGAAGCAGCGCCTCACTGACAGAGCGGTCGTTGACGTAGGTCCCATTGTTGGAATTGAGATCGAAGAGCCGGTAGGCGCCGTCCGGTTCTCGAACCAGTCGGGCGTGCTCCCCGGAAATGTAGTCGTTGTCGATGACGATGGAATTCTCCGGCGACCTCCCGACGCTGAGCACGGCCGCATCGAGGGAAAAACGCTCTTCTCCTCCATCGTCGTAGCGAAAGACCAGTTGGGACATAGGAAAGGAGCGGACGATGGTAGTTCCGTAAGGACGGCCTTGCAACCCGCATTCGAGGGATGAAACGAGCGCGCGCTTGAGTCCTGGCCGTTCCGTGCTACTTGCCGCCATGCAACGCAAGCGGATCAAAGAGGTGCTCGCCGCGGAGGAGCCCCTGGGTGAAGTGAGGGTCCAGGGATGGGTCCGCACCCGGAGGGATTCCAAGACCTTCTCCTTTCTTGAGATCAACGACGGCTCCAGTCTCGGCAGCCTCCAGGCGGTCTACGACGCCTCACGGCCGGGCTACCCGGAGCATCTCCCGTTGCTGCAAACCGGTGCCTCCGTGGAGATCACTGGAACGGTGGTCCGCTCCCAAGGAAAAGGCCAAAGCTGGGAGCTGCAGGTCCAGACCCTGCAGGTCCTTGGGTCGGCCCCGGAAACCTACCCGTTGCAGAAGAAGCGGCACACCCGCGAGTTTCTCCGCGAAATCGCTCATCTTCGTCCGCGCAGCAACCTCTTCGGCGCAGTGTTCCGAATCCGGAGTCGACTCTCGTATGCGATCCATCAATTTTTCCAAGAGCGTGGCTTCGTTCATGTGCACACGCCCATCATCACCGCTTCGGATTGCGAGGGGGCCGGTGAAATGTTCCGGGTCACCACTTTGGAAGGGAATGCCTTCTCGGCACCCGGGGCGGAAACCCGCGATTTTTTTGGCAAACGCGCCTTCCTCACCGTGAGCGGGCAGTTGGAGGGTGAAACCTTTGCCTGCGCCTTCTCCAACATCTACACCTTCGGGCCAACCTTCCGCGCCGAAAACTCCAACACGGCTCGGCACGCCGCCGAGTTTTGGATGATCGAACCGGAGATGGCGTTCTGTGACCTCATCGGGGATATGGAGGTCGCGGAATCACTCATTCAGTACCTCATCCGGGATGCCATGGACCATTCCAGTGAGGATCTCGCTTTCTGCGATGAGTTCGTCGATCGCGGCTTGCTGGAACGGTTGCGCCTGATCGCCGGCCAGCCTTTTGCCCGCATCAGTTACACCGACGCCATCGAGATTCTCCTCCGTTCAGGAAGGAGCTTCGAATATCCGGTGGTGTGGGGGCACCACCTGCAGACCGAACACGAACGGTTCCTCAGCGAGGAACACGCCAAGGGACCGGTCACCATTTTCGATTATCCTGCATCCATCAAGCCCTTCTACATGAGGCAGAATGAGGACGGCCGAACCGTCGCGGCCATGGATCTCCTCGTTCCGGGCATCGGAGAAATCATCGGCGGAAGCCAACGCGAGGAACGACTGGACCGCCTCACCGGGGCGATGTCCGCGCAAGGGCTTTCGGAGAGCGATTATTGGTGGTATCTGGATCTCCGCCGCTACGGCACCGTGCCCCACGCCGGCTTTGGGTTGGGTTTTGAACGCCTGGTCATGCTGGTGACCGGGGTCGAAAACATCCGCGATGTCATTCCCTTCCCCAGGACCCCCCGCAACGCCGATTTTTGACGTCACCTCTGGGTCTCCACGGATTTCAGTTGCGCCCATTCGCTCCCTAAGGAAAGTGGAGTCTTGGAGGGGCGGATGAAGCGCATCCCGAGTCCGAAGGCTGTCCCGGTTCGCTCCCAGTCCATGATGAAGTCTATTTCTGCGGTGCTGCTGTCGGTGGTCGCTCTTTTCACGTGGCCTGCAACGGCCGAAGTCGAAAAGAAGCGGATCAATCTTGAGGTGATTGAGTCTTTGGCTGCGGAAGCTGCGAAGCGGCCATTCGAGGTCGTCAAGGACGATCACCTGCTGCCCGAGGCCCTCCGGGGTTTGAGTTACGACCAGTATCGGAACATCCGGTTTCGTCCCGACCGGGAACTCTGGCGGGATCAAAAGTTGCCGTTCGGCATGGCGCTCTACCACGTAGGCTATCTCTACAAGCAACCGGTGGAGATCTATGAATTCTCCGGCGATTACACCCAGGATATCCGGTTTTCCCGAGACCTCTTCGATTACACCGGATCCGGATTGGACGGTCCCTTGCCTGCCAAGCTGGGCTACGCGGGGCTCCGCCTCACCTACCCGGTGAACCGCCCGGACTACTACGATGAGGTCGGTGTGTTTCTGGGGTCCAGCTATTATCGCATGCTTGGCAAAGGCCAAGTCTATGGGCTTTCGGCCCGGGGCTTGGCCCTGAATGCAGGCATTGATGGCGTCGCCGAGGAATTTCCCATCTTCACCCATTTCTGGGTCGGCAAGCCTCAGCCTGGTGCCACCTCGGTCACCGTGTTTTCCCTCCTCAACAGCCCGAGCGTGGCCGGTGCCTATCAGTTCGTCATCCAACCCGGAGACCAGACAGTCGCTTCCGTCCAGGCTACGCTGTTCTTCCGCAAGAAAGTCGACCATGTCGGCTTCGCCCCTTTGACCAGCATGTTCTGGTTTGGGGAGAACACCACCCGCCCCTTCGACGATCACCGCCAGGAGGTGCATGACTCCGACGGCTTGGCGATCAAGACCGCTTCCGGAGAGTGCGTCTGGCGCCCGTTGCGAAATGACCCCTCCCGCAACCGAACCTATTGCCTCTCTTTTGATTCGATCAAGGGCTTCGGCCTGTTGCAGCGGGACCGCAACCTGCGCAGCTACGAGGATCTGGAGGCAGGTTATCATCAGCGGCCCGGTCTTTGGATTGAACCGGAAGGCGATTGGGGGCCCGGCAGCATCCGGTTGGTGGAACTGGCCACCTCCAACGAATTGGCCGACAATGTCGTCGCGGCCTGGGAACCGGCGAAACTTCCCGAGTTGGGCAAGCCCTTCCGAATCGCCTACAAGCAGAGATGGACCAACGATCCCAACCCAGCAGGAGCGTCGAGTTGGGTGGTGGCCACCCGAAGCGGAACGCATGACTGGGCCAAGGGGGCTCGCTTTGTCGTGCTCGAGTTCTCTGGCCCGGCGGTGGCCAATCTCGGACCGGAAGAGAAACTCTCGGCGGAAGTCACGGTCGCGGGCAAGGGCATGTCTTTGAGCGGCCCCGCCAGGGTGCAGCGATACCCGGGTTCCAACACTTGGCGTGTCGCCTTCGAGATACAAAAGGAGGGCGAAGGTGATCCTTCCGGCGGGGCGGAGGTGCGTTGTTCCCTGCGGCGCGGGGCGGATTACATTTCGGAAACCTGGACCGGTTGGCTCCCGCTGTGAACGATTCGAGCGCCACGATCGAGGAGTGGAACGAGTCCTACGTGACCGTTGAGAGCTATTTGTTGGCTCTTGGCCTGCGCAACCGCCTGCTGTTGAGCCGCCTCATTTTGCGAATTCTGGAACGTGCCGAACTGCGGTTGGTCGCAAATCCGTCGTTGAAGGCTCCGTCTGTGGCCATGGAAGAGACGATCAGCACGGTGGCCGATTGGTTTTCGCGGGCATCGGGGATTGAGTTGCCGGAAAATCGGCTCGCGGCTCGGGGACGCTTGGCCCTGCTCCTGGCTGACATCCCAGGTCGCTACCAACGTTACATCCTGGCCGAACTACCGTTGCCGGAGGAGGTCTCCATCGCCCTGAAGGAAAGTTATCTTCGGGCGGAGCCGTTGTTGCAACGGAGGTCGATGGTGCCGCGACCCATCACATTGAATCCCATCATGAGGCAGGCTTCGGCTTGGTGGGAGGGCTTGCACCGCGCCCCAATCGTCAAGGCACTCGTGATTCTCACGGTCCTGGCGCTCATGGGAACGGTCTTCCTTTTGTTCTTTTGGCGTTGAGGTTCTCCCAGATGCACCAGACCGCCATGCCGCCCGAAACTTCGCCTGGACTTCCTCCGCCTCGGAGCAAGGGCAGGCCCTACGGATTTCTCTGGGGGCGCCGCGTGCTCGTCTTTTTGCCGGTCGTAATCATGACCGTTTTGGCAGGGATCTTCATGGGGGATCTGCTCTGGCGAATCTACGGTTTTTTCAACGGATCCCTCGCGCTGCTTCTCGCGCTTTTCGTGGTGCTCTTCGGCCTGTTGGCCTTTGGCGCGATGACCGCCCTCGCCGGTTTTCTTTTTGGCCGGGTCGGCGGGCCCAAAGTCACACTTTCTGCGGGACTGACACCGCATGACTTGACGAGCCCTTTTTCAAAAACCGCCATTGTGTATCCGGTCTTCAACGAAAACCCGGAGGAGATTTACGAGCGGGTGCGCGCTGTCTATCTTTCCGTCCAACAGACGGGGCGGATCGATGACTTCGATTTTTTTGTGCTCAGTGACAGCACCAATCCTGACAATTGGGCCAAGGAGGAGTTCGCCTGGGCGCAGTTGTGCGCGGAGTTCCATACGTTCGGTCGCATTTTCTACCGTCGCCGAAAAGACAATGTCAACCGCAAGGCCGGAAACATTGCCGACTTCTGCCAAACATGGGGGGCACGTTATGCCTACATGTTGGTCATGGACGCCGACAGCGTCATGGCGGGGCCTGACATTGTCCGGATGGTCGCCCTGATGGAAAAGCAGCCCCGGGTCGGCCTTCTCCAGACCGCTCCACGGCTCATCAATGGGGAATCGATTTATGGGAGGGTGCAGCAGTTCGCCTTCCGTTTTTATGGCGATCTCTTCACGGCGGGCTTGAATTTTTGGCAGGGACCCGACGGAAATTACTGGGGTCACAACGCCCTCTTGAGGTTGGCACCGTTCATGGATTACTGCGCCCTACCAGACCTCCCGGGACGCGAACCATTTGGGGGGAAAATCCTCAGCCACGATTTTGTCGAGGCCGCCCTGATGCGCCGGGTCGATTGGGAAGTTTGGCTTCTGTGGGACATCAACGGAACGTATGAGGAGGGCCCCCAGTCATTGATCGACAACGCCAAGCGGGATCGGCGGTGGCTTCAGGGCAACCTGCAACACACTTGGCTGCTCTTTGCGTCCGGTCTCCGTTCCATGAGTCGGCTCCATCTTTTTCTGGGCATCATGGGGTATCTGGCTTCCACGCTCTGGTTTCTCTTTCTCTTGATGAGCACTATGGTGGCGGTCAATCTACAGGTGACCGGACTTTCCCTCATTCCGTCGGACAGCACCCTTCAGCCCTTGATGCACCTATCGGTTGCCGAGCAAGGCCAGATCCTGTTTTTCGCGACCCTCGTTCTCCTCTTCCTGCCGAAGATTTTGGCCCTGCTCCAGTGCCTCCTCAGACCGGAGCGGATGCGCTCCTTTGGGGGCCCACTGAGCATCGCTTCCGGCATGATCGTGGAAACCATTTATTCGGCCCTGACCGCGCCTGTGGTCATGTTGTTCCACAGCAAGTTTTTCCTCTGGCTGCTGCTGGGGCGGAAGGTGGAGTGGGTCACCCAACAACGGGGCGCGGTGGGCACCAGTTGGCGGGAGGCGATGGCGGCGCATGGAAACCAGAGCTGTCTTGCCATGATCTGGTTGGTTCTGGCCTACGCGGTGAAACCCATTCTTGCGTTGTGGTTGTTGCCGGTCATGGGCCCCGCCCTCATTGCCGTTCCCGTTTCCGTTTGGTCGAGTCGCCCCGGACCGGGCTTGGCTCTGCGCCGTCTCCGGATTTTGCTGACCCCAGAAGAACTGAAGCCGCCGTCCGAGACCGTCGTGATCGCTCAACGGATGCGGGAGGAGCGGACTGTCCTGGCCGGGCGATTCGACCGGGACGCGGCCCGGGAGGGAATCACCCGCGCCATTGTGGATCCCTACGTGAACGCCGTTCACGTTTCCCTGATGGAGCGGGATGCCTCTACCAGCCTGGAGCCCGTTCTTCAGACCAAGGAAACGTGCGACCGTCTCCTGGCAGATGGTCCCCAATCGGTCGATGAAAATTCCCTGCGGGCAATCGCATCGGACCCAGAGATGATGGTGGAGCTTCACCGCAAAATCTGGATCACCCCCTTTGCGGACCTCGCGCCCTGGTGGCAACACGCCATCGAGCGCTACCGCCGGGC
>QQNE01000013.1 GCA_003402735.1 Verrucomicrobiota bacterium | reverse complement strand
TCCTTGAGCAGTGGATGAGTGGCAAAGGGCTCGGAACGTGCGCCCGCAAACTGGTGATGGAGATCAGCACGATCAAGAGCATGGACGTGGTCCTGCCCGTCAAGCGCGGGGAGCAGATCGCGGAACTGACCGTGCGCACCGTCGCCCGACCGGATTGTCACGTTGCCGAACTGCTGGCCCGGCTCGATTTGGATCTGCCCCGCCGCAACCTGATCCTCGGGGAGACGGTGAAGTCCGCGCCCGGCAAAATGTAGTGCAGAAATCGGAGCGCTGCAGGGCACAAAAGCCCGTAGGAAGCTCGCTCCAGACCATCCAACTGCGGAACTTGGGTTAGCACACTAGCGCAGCGCCACGAAGGTGCCTTCGAACTCCACGCAAACCTGATCCGCTTCCACGATTTCCACCCGCAAGGTCAGCCGCGCTTTGCCGGTGTGGGCGAATCGAGCGTGGAAGGCGTCCCACTCTGGTCGGCTGGGGGGCGCACAGCGCGCCTGCAAATCTCCGCGAACCGGGTGACGGTAGCGCATGGAGCTGTCCCGGATGACGATGTGGGCTTCGCGATCTTCGAGGAGCAACCAGAGCAAGCTGTAACCGGCCAGGGTGGCCAAGGCGCTCAAGCTGCCGCCGAACGCGGTGCCGAGGTGATTGTGGTTGGGCTGCAGGGGAGCGCTGAGCCAGAGTTCCTGACCATCCCAACTCCGGACGCTCACGCCCATCGCCCGGGTGAGCGGGATCTGCTCGTGGAGGAAACGTTCGGTCTCCGCAAGAATGACCTCGCGCATCACAAGGAAAGCCCTGCCATCTCCCCGGTGCTGGTCGCGAAGGCTTCGTTCTGGAGACCGAGACGATGGAGTGCGCTGAGGTAGAGATTGGGCAGCGGGTAATTGTTCTTCTGATCAAAAGCGAGGTGTTGACCGTGTTGAAAACCGCCACCGGCGAAGAGAACGGGCATGTTCTTGTTGTCGTGACTGGAGGCGTTTCCGAGATTGGAGGTGAGCAGGACCATGGTCTCGTCCAACAGGGAATCCGTCTTCAGTTTGCGCAGGAAGTTCGCCCACTCGTCGATAACGGCCTGCTCGACAATCGTCAGCTGGCGCAGTTTTTCCGCATCCATTCCGTGGTGGCTCAAGCCATGGTAGCTTTCGTCCACTCCCGGCAGGCCGGTCACCGAGTTGCCCGCGATGTGCAAGGTGATGAAACGGGTGGAGTCGGTGGCGAGCGCCATGTGGACGATGTCGAGAAAGATCCGCTCAACGCCGACTTCGTTATCCCGGGGGATCTTCGTCGGCTTCGGAAGGCTCACTTTCGGTTTGGACCGGTGGATCCACTGCTCGTTGGCGACGAGGCGGGTTTCGAGATCGCGGACGCTGGTGAACCAGGCTTCGAGCTTGTCGCGATCTCCGCTGCCCACTTCGCGTTGCAGCGCCTTGGCTTCGGCGCCGACCACGTCCATGACGCTGCGGCCTTGCCGGATGAGTTCTGCTTGGCGTTTCTGTTCGACCGGCGTGTCATCGACGAACAGCTTGGTGAACAAATCGACGGCGTCGTTCTCCGCCGGGATCATGGAACCGTTTTCGGTGTAGGAGGGGCTGGTCTGGCGGCTCGTGTTGAGGACGAGCGAGGGGAACCGGGTTTCGTGCCCCAGCTGTTTCGCCATCAGTTGATCGAGTGAGATCGTGTTGCGCGAAGCGGTCCCGCGCATGTTCGGGCAGGCGGAGAAGATGCTCGCCTCGGCCGTGTGCCCACCGGTCACGCCGGGGTGCGAGGAGCCGGAGATGACGCTGAAGTCGTTGCGGAGATCCCCGAGCGATTTGAGATAGAGCGAAGGTTCGTAGCCTTTTCCGGCGGTTGCGGGCACGAGGTAGGGATTGTGCAAGCCGAGGGTGAGACTGACGCCGACAAAGCGCTTCGCCTGACTGCTGCCAGGCGCGGCGGCGAAGGCTGGGGTCATCGCATCCAGCAGCGGCAGGCCGAGCGAGAAGCCCGCACCGCGCAGCACGGCGCGGCGGGAGAGTTGCTTTTGGAATGTGAAGTTGGGCATGGCGCGGTTACTTCGTGAGGAAGATGGGGCTGGTGAGGCAGGCGCGGATCAGGGAGCGGATTCCATAATTCTCTTCCGCCGCTTCCTTCACGATCGCATCCAGGAACTCCGCATCACTGAAACGAGACGGTGCTCCGGCGGCGTAGGTCAAAAACTGCCGGGCAAATCCGAGCGCGAGCTCCCCCTCCCGCTTCCGGTAATGCGACTTCCAGGAACGGACACTCTCGAAGGTTTCGCCCTCCGGCGTGACGCCGGTCGCATCGATCTTCACGCCCTTGCCGTTCTCCCCGTATCTCGTACGCCAACCGCCGATCGGATCGAAGTTTTCCAGAGCGAAGCCGGGCGGATCGATGATCTGGTGACAGGAGGCGCAAGATTCGTTGTTGCGATGTTTGTCGAGCTGATCCCGAATGGAGATGGCTCCACGGATGTCGGGTTCGATCGCAGGAACACCGGGAGGCGGCGGAGGGACGCGAACGCCGAGAATGCGTTCGTTCACGAAGACGCCGCGGACGACGGGAGAAGTGTGGGTTCCGTCCGCGGTGACTTTGAGAATGGCTCCCTGCGTGACCAGTCCGCCACGGACGGATTTGGAGTCGTCCGGCAAGGAGACCTTTTGCAGCCCGGCTCCGGCCTTCAGAGGAAGATCGAGGTCGTAATGGCGGGCCAACCGACCATTCAGAAAGACGAAGCCGGAATCGACGAGATGGGCGATGTCCCGGTTCGATCGAATCAGTTCGTTCAGGTAAGCCCGCGTCTCCAAAACGAAGGATTCCTGGAGGACCGGGTCAAAGGTCTTGAACTGACGGGGATCGGGCGCAGTGAAATCGATCTGCTTCAGCTTGAGCCATTGGCCAGTGAAACTCTCAATGAACCGCTGCGACTTCCGGTCCGCGAGGAGCCGATCGATCTCCGTCGCGAGAACGTTGGGCTCGGTCAGCTTTCCTGCGGCGGCAAGCTCGAGGAGCTTCGCGTCCGGAGGACTCACCCATAGGCAATAACTCAGGCGGGTCGCGATCGCGTGGTCGTCGAGTTTCCCCGGCGCTTCCACGAAGGTGAGGAATCTCGGAGAACAGAGAATCGCGCGGTAACCGGCCTTGAGAGCGTCCGGCAGCGGATCACCGGCCCTGAGAGCCGCGAGCGCCAGATCACGATACGGTGCGATTTGCTCCGGCGTCTCCGGACGACGAAAGACGCGCCGGGCAAAGCGGGCGATGAGGGCATCGACCCCCGCAGCGGGATCACTGTCCCACTTCGCGAGGTCGTCCGAGCCGAACAATTTCTCGCGGACTGCGGAACGCTTGGCATTCGGATACACGCGTTCGATTTGGATTCCGCGATGGGCGATGCCGGAGAAGCCGTCTTTTTCCAGATCGCGCCCCTCGAAGGAGACGTTGCCGCCCTGCGCTCCAGTCTGAGCTCGTTTCAGGGTGGCGTCGTTGGGTTTCAGTTCGAGCTGGTGGCCCTTCTCGATCCAGGCTTGATAGACGAGGTCTTGAGGTTTTGAAGTTGCTTCGACCAAGCCGACCATGGAAAGCAAGGGCGCGTTGGAATCGCAGGTTCCGGAACGCATCGTGCCCCAAACGGCCCCATCTTTTCCAGGATGGATTGCCTCCACGTCGCGCAAGGTGATCCGATACCAGCCGCTGGCGGGAACCTCGGTGGCGCGCATTCGCCCAAAGAACTGCAGGGTGATGGGCCAGGAAATGCTCTTGCCATCCCGGAGATCGGGGCCGCGATAGTTGCCAGTGCCCTTTTTCGCCAACTGCTCCGGCGTCAGGAAAACTTTGAAATCGGCATTGCCCTTGATGGCCCTGGTGAAGGCTTCGTTGAGAGCGATATCCGCCACGTCGAGGTAGCGGGCCAACTGGTGATAGGAAAGTTGCTGACCGCTGGCGACCGTCTCGAATCCATTGGTCTCGGGATCCTCGGGCAACAGGCCGACCAAGGGGATGTCGATGCCCAGCAGGTCGTGGAGGCTGTGTTCATACTCGAGCCGGGTGAGGCGGCGGGTGCGAACTCGGCCGTTCTCCGCGAGATCCGCCCGGTCAGCTTCGAGGAGCGGTTTGGTGAGCGCGGCGACAAAGGCTTTGGCCTGGTCCGGGTCCGGACGGGGTTCCTTGGCGGGAGGCATTTCGCCATGATGGACCCGCTCAACGACGCGTTGCCAGATCGCCAAATTCTGGGGCCTTTTCGGTTCGAAGGCGAGGTCGAGGAGATTCAGTCCGCCCTTGGTGACGTCGGCATCGTGGCACTCGACACAATGCTGATCGAGGAACGGTTGCCATTGCGCCGGAGGCTCTGCGGCACGCAAGCCACCGACCAGAGCGATCAGGGCCGAGAGAATCCGATGCATCTGGATCAAGTTTCCAACAGCCTCTCACTTCTGGACAACCGAGCGATCAAGCAGGTTGACTGCGTCCTGGTTGTTTCGCCAGGGTGCCACCGTCGGCTCCCATCCACTCCTTTTGGCCATTTGTTGGACGTTAGGCTTTAGGCTTTAGGTGTAGCGCCGAGCTTGCGGCATTGGCCTGTGCTCCTGACTGCGCTCCCAACGGGTCGAAGCCCGAAACTCCCGGGGACTCAGTCCCTTTTGCTCGCGAAACCGCCGGTTGAAATTGGATAGATTGGCAAACCCACTCTCCAACGCCACTTCACTCACCGGCAAGTCGGTCTCCAACAACAAGCGTGAAGCCATGCTGACGCGCAGCTCGTGCAGATAGCCTACCAAGGTCTTTCCGGTGCTCGACTTGAAAAAACGACAGAACGCCGCCGGCGTCAGGTGCGCCACCGCCGCCACCTCCTCCAGTTTCACCGGGTCCGCCACCCGCTGCTGCAAATAGCGCACCACCCGGTCCATCCTCTCGATCTGGCCGGGCCGCAGCGAGGGCCGGTAACCCGGACTGGCCAGCGGAGTCCGTTCCTCGGACTGGGCCAAATCTCGCAACAGGAGCAAAAAACTGGCAAACCGCTCCAGTTCATCCTGATCTGGCATAGCCAGAATCCGGCGCGCCGCCTCCTGCCGCGTCCGACCGTGGAACTCAAACCCGCGCGCGGACGCCTCCAAAAACCTCGCCACCACGGCCATCTCCTCGCGCCCCAACAGATCTTCTCCGAGGGTTTTCGCCGAAAACTGGAGGACCGCCAACGCCGGACGCCCCCAGTCCGCCTCATCGGCCTCCGCCGGGTGCAGGGCGTGCGGCACGTTTGGCCCGTTCAGAAAGAGCGAGCCCGGCTCCATCCGACCGATGAAATCCCCGGAAATGCAGGTCCCCGTATTCTTCAACACCAGCAAAAGATCGATCTCCGGATGAAAATGATACACCGGCCAGAGATCCCGATCGATCTTGAAAACGAACGACCGGCGACCACTGTTGGGAATGTATTCGAGTTGAGGCCGGACCTGCATGGGCAGAGCTTTGCCTGCTCACGCCCTTCTACGACCGAAACTTGCAAAGATCGTATCGCTTTCGG
Source organism: Verrucomicrobiota bacterium (assembly GCA_003402735.1). Classification (GTDB taxonomy): domain Bacteria; phylum Verrucomicrobiota; class Verrucomicrobiia; order Verrucomicrobiales; family DEV007; genus V1-115. Next base: position 52,551 of record QQNE01000013.1, on the reverse strand, counting down.
CGAATTCGCACGTAGCCAATTCCAGCGATGCGCGGCATGATGGAGGTGATGAATCCCCTTGCGCGAGTGCTCATCGGCGGTCTCCTGCTGGCCCGAGCGGTGGCGTCCCCCCTGCCGCCAGATCAACTCGAGTTTTTCGAGACCAAGATCAGGCCACTGTTGGACGGGCAATGCCTCGAGTGCCATTCCGTGGCCGCCGGCAAACAGAAGGGCGGGCTCTTGCTGGACTCCAAATGGGGCTGGGAACGCGGCGGAGATTCCGGCCCCGCCATCGTGCCCGGTGATGCCGACAAAAGCCTCCTCCTCTCCGCGGTGCGGCGCTCGGGAGAACGGGTGGAACCGATGCCGCCGAAGAAAGCCCTCTCCAGCGGCGAGATCGGCTTGCTCGAGCGATGGATCCTGATGGGGGCGCCGGATCCCCGTCCCAAAGCGGAGGGCACCGGGACCTTGGTGAAAGCGTTCGATGTCGCCAAACGCAAGGCCGAGCACTGGTGCTGGCGACCGGTCGCCGATCCCGCTCCGCCCACGGTGCGCGACGCCGACTGGCCCCGCCAGCCGCTCGATGCCTTCATCCTTCACCGACTGGAATCTGGCGGTCTCCGTCCCGCGCCATCGGCGGATCCGCGGACGTTGACGCGCCGCCTCTACCTCGACGTGACCGGCCTGCCTCCCTCCCCGGCGGACTTGGCTCGCCACCAAGTGGATGGACCCGGCTTCGATGCCGCCAAAGTGGTGGACGAACTGCTGGCCTCGCCCCGCTTCGGCGAGAAATGGGCACGCCACTGGATGGACCTGGTGCGCTATGCGGAGACCTGCGGACATGAGTTTGATTACACCATTCCCAACGCTTGGCGTTACCGGGATTACCTGATCCGAGCCTACAATTTGGATCTGCCCTACGACGCCTTCATCCGGGAGCACATCGCCGGCGATCTGCTGCCCAGTCCACGACTGCACCCGGCTGACCAGACCAACGAATCGATTCTGGCCACCGGGTTCTGGTATCTCCACGAAGCCGTTCATGCACCCACCGATGTCCGGCTCGACCAAGCCGAACGGATGAACAATCAAATCGACGTGTTCAGCAAGGCGTTTCAAGGACTCACCATCGCCTGCGCGCGCTGCCATGATCACAAGTTCGACGCCATCTCCACGGCCGATTATTATGCGCTGACCGGTTACCTTCGGGGCACCTGCCGCACCGACTTCGTGGTCGATCCCGGACGCCAGCGGGAACAGACGGCGGCCGCTCAGCGAGCGTTGCGGACCTCGGCTTTTGCCTCCCTTGCACTCTCTGCCGAGGGCGCTCCAGGGCCCGCATTCCTCTCTGCGTCCGAGCTGGTCCGGGCCCGACTCGACGCCGGAGCGGCCCAGCTCATGCCGGACGGAAGCGCCCTGGCCAAGGTGGCCTCGGAACGAGGAATCGAGGAAAAACAACTCACCGCGTGGTGCCAGTTGCTGTCCGCAGAACCTTCCTCACCGCAAACTTCGGCTGGATTCTGGAGCACCCTCATCCGCAAACCGGAAGCGCTTCCCGGGCTGGCTCGGGAAGCCCGTCAGGCCCGGCAGGCGTTGTTGCGATATCGACAGGAAACCCAACTTTTCGCGGATTTCTCCGGCTCCTCGCTTCCCGCGGGCTGGTCCACGACCGGGCAAGCCTGGCAACCCACCGGCGACGTGGCCGGAGCCAATTTCCTGAGCGGTCACCCGGTCAGTTCCCCTGGCATGATCTCCAGCGCGCTTCTTGGTCAGAGCCATGTGGGCACCTTGCGCTCCCCCACTTTCCCGACCCCGACGCCCCAAATCCACATCCGGATGCGCGCGGAACAGATCTTGGTCCGGGCGATTCCCGCGAATTATCACATGGCGGTGTTCAGCAAACTTCTCTTTGGCGGCACGATCCGCTCGGGAAATGAAGTGGCCTCGGGAGATGGCTTCCGTTGGATCAGCCTGGACGGCGATCTCAAAAAATACGTGGGCCTGAATTCCTACCTGGAATTCATCGACAACGGAAACGGCCACGGGACCATCGACGAGATTCGGTTCTCCAACGGTCCGCGCCCGCCCGCCGAATTTCCGGTTCTCCTCGACCGCCTTCTCGCCGATGGCGAAGCGCCTCCTGCCCAGGCTTCCGAACTCGCGGAACGGCTCGATGCGCTCTGGCGCGAAGCGTGTCAGGGCCGGGGCGATGCCGGAATTCTCGACTGGCTCCTCGGGCAAAATCTGGTGCCGACGGCGCAGGCGCAAACCTTTCGCAGCTTGGTGGCGCAGGGCGAGCGCCTCGCGAGCAAACTCCCCTCCCCCCAATTCGCCATCACGATGGCGCAGGGCACGCCGGAACTTGCTTTCGTCTCCATCCGGGGAAATCACCTGAACCCGGGTGCCGAGGTCCCCAACCGCTATCTCGAAGCTTTCGGCGGCTTGCAGGGAACCCGGCTCGACCTGGCCAATCAAATCGCTTCCACCCGAAATCCGCTGACCGCCCGAGTCATGGTGAATCGCCTCTGGCATCACCTCTTCGGTCGCGGACTGGTCCCGAGCGTGGATGACTTCGGCGTGCTCGGCGAAACACCGAGCCATCCAGAACTGCTCGACTGGCTGGCCCAAGACTTCATGGCCCACGGCTGGTCGGTGAAGCGCTCTCTCCGCCAGATCCTGCTCTCGGCCACCTATGCCCAGGCGTCCACGGCCCACCCGGAACTCGATCCTCGCACCATCGCCAATGTCGACCCGGCCAACATCCTGCTGCATCGCTCCCCGATCAAGCGTCTCACCGCCGAGGAGATTCGGGATTCCATTCTGGCCATCTCCGGACGCATCGACCCGACCGCCTTTGGTCAGGCGATACCCACCTACCGCAACGCCTTCATGACGGGCCGCGGCGCCCAGCCCAGCGGTCCGCTCGACGGCGCGGGACGGCGCACCATCTATTTGTCCGTCTATCGAAATTTCCTGAACCCGATGCTGCTCACGTTCGACATGCCAAACCCTTTCGGTCCCAAGGGAAGGCGGGGCACTTCCAATGTTCCCGCCCAAGCCCTGACCCTTCTCAACGATCCGTTCGTCCTCGAACAGGCCGCCTATTGGGCCGGGCACGAAACGTCATCCCCATCGCTCCCCCCCGCAGCCAGAATCAAGGCCATGCTGGAGCGCGCCACGGGAGACTCCGCGCCCCCGGCCGAAGTGGCCCGTCTCGAGGCATTCTGGCAGGCCCAGACCACCGCCTACCAAGGCGATGCCCAGCGCGCCTGGACAGACGTCGCTCACGTGTTGTTCAACACCAAGGACTTTCTCTATATCAAATGAATCCCTCCCATCACTGCGGACGATTCGTCCCTCCAGCCACTTCGCGTCGCGCCATGTTGAACCGCTGTGCGCTCGGTTTCGGTGGAGTGGCTCTCAGCGCCTTGCATCACGCCGCCGCCGGCCCGATCGCCCCACATTTTCCCGCCAGGGCGCGCAATGTGATCTTCCTCTACATGGATGGCGGGCCCTCACAGGTGGATACCTTCGACTACAAACCTGCGCTGGAGAAATATCATGGGCAGGATCCGCGCCAGGTGATCGGGGCCCTCGCACCGACCCAATTTGACAACGTCGGGAAACTTCTGAAGAACCAGTGGGACTTCAAGCAGCATGGCCAGGCCGGCCATTGGGTCAGCTCGCTATTTCCTCACCTTGCCACCGTGGCCGATGAGTTGGCGATCGTGAAATCGATGACCTCGAAGTTCCCGGAGCACACCTCCGCAAATTATTTCCTGCATACAGGAAACGGCTTGCAGGGCCGCCCCAGCATGGGCGCTTGGGTCAGTTATGGTCTGGGAACAGAAAATGACAATCTCCCCGGCTTTGTCGTCCTCAACGGCGGTCTCATTCCCCCCGGCGGACTCGACTGTTTTGGCTCGGGATTCCTCCCCGCCACCTACCAAGGTTCCATTTTCCTGCCGAGGGAAGAACCCATCGCCAATATCCATCGTTCGGAGCCCTCGGCCTCCCTGCAACGCAACAAACTCGATGTCCTCCGCGACCTCGACGCCGCGACCCTCGCGGAAACCGGTCACGAACGTGAGATCGATGCCGCGATCCGGAATTATGAGACCGCTTTCCGCATGCAATCCACCGTCCCGGAATTGATGGATCTGCGCGGGGAATCGGCGGCCGTGAAGGAGCTGTATGGCATGAACGCGAGTTATGCCAACACCCGCACGTTCGCACTGCAATGTCTCTTGGCGCGGCGCCTGGTGGAGCGCGGCGTGCGCTTCATCGAACTGACCTGTCCGAACGGCAACGGAGATCGCTGGGATCAACACAGCAACCTCATCGATGGCCATAACAAAAACTGCACAACGGTCGATCAACCGATTGCCGGACTGCTCACGGATCTGAAACGGCTCGGCCTTCTCGAAACCACCTTGGTCGTCTGGGCCGGTGAATTCGGCCGAACTCCCTTCGCCCAAGGCTCCAATGGCCGCGACCACAACCAATTCGGCTTCACCATCTGGATGGCGGGCGGCGGCGTCAAACCCGGCGTCTCCGTCGGCCGCACCGATGACTTCGGTTACAAGGCCATCGAGGACCGTTACGAAATCCACGATCTCCACGCCACCATGCTGCACCTGCTGGGAATCGAACACACCCGGAGCACCTTCCGCTTCAGCGGCCGTGACATGCGCCTCACCGATGTCCACGGACACCTGATGCACCAGGTCATCGCCTGAGCCGAACCCGTCCGACAGCGTCCGCCGAAGTCCCGAGGGCGGACGAACAACAAGCAAAAAGGCGTTCCCCACCCGGAGAACGCCTTTTCGTTGTTTGCGTCAGACAAGAAAATCAAAATGAATCAGGACAAAACGTCCGGTCCACCAGGATTCGGAAACCCCACGTCTCAATCAGGTATGCAGAGGACCGGTCGCCTCTCCGCCTCAGCGCCCCTGCATCAGCAGATCACTGAGTTGATCGAGGGAAGTCGCGGACTCGGGCGCGGCATGGGAATCCATCTTCGACATCGTTTCGGCGATGTTGAGAGCGATGCCGTCGCGCATGCGGGAGACGAGATCCATTCCCTTGCGGGTGATCTGGACCATCACCTTGCGGCGGTCATCCGCGGCGTGGAGACGCTGGACATAGCCGAGCTTCTCCAGGCGATCGACCAGCCCGGTAGCGGCCGCGGTTGAATGCCCCATCTTGTTGGAGATCTCCGTCATGGTGAGATGCTCTTCCTTGGCCAGATACCCAAGAAGGAAGAACTGGGCATAAGAAATATTGCCCTTGTTCAACTCCTTGGAGAGATCCAAAAGGAAGGACCGCTGGGTGAACATGATGAAGTCGGCCAAGCGGCTGGCTTCGGCGCTTGGGGTGGTGTCACTTTCGTTGGCTATCTGCATACCGTCGAACTCTTTGTGGTTTAATAATCGTGGGGACTTAAAGAATACGCCTTCTCGATCAGTCTGTAAACACCGCATTCAAATTATCCATAATTTTCATACAATATCCCGGACCTGACGACATTATAGTCGCCCGGATGACGTCCTGCAAGTTGCATTTTATAAATTTTAAATGTCAAAGGGCCGTTATTTTTCAAAGTTGAGACTCGCTTCTCTCATTCTCATGATTGTTTGATGGTCGATCCTGACAGAATATTCAGATTGGTTGACCAATTGCCGCCCTCATTCCCATCCATCCTCCTGCATCAAACGGACCGTCACCTCTGCCCCAGCGTCCAGCCGCTCTCCGCCCTCAACCCGCACCAGCGCATTCGCCAAGCTCAACCCGTGGAGCGCATGCGATTGCTGGATCCCCACGCTCCGGAAAGTCCCCACCGCCCCGTTCCAAACTCCCCGCACGTAATGAGGCCTGTCCCCGTCATTGTGCAGGTCCTCCCCCAAAAACGCCCGCACCCCGGCCAAACCTGGCACCGACGGATCCGGCCACCTGCCCGCGTGGCGTTGCAGTGAACTGACCACGAACAGGAGAAACGTGATCCAGCTGGACACCGGGTTTCCCGGCAAACCAAAAATCACCTTGTCCTCGAGTCCGGCAAAAAAAAAGGGCTTGCCCGGCTTCACCCGGACTTTCCAAAAACCGCCGGACGCTCCCAAAGCGCTCAGGACGGTTTTCACGTGGTCTCTCTCCCCCACCGAAACCCCGCCCGCGATCAAACAGAAATCCCCGGCTCCGAGCGCCTCTTGCAACACCGCGCGCAGGCGGACCGGGTCGTCCGGCGCATGAGCGACCTTGACCCGGGTGACCCCAAATCGTTGCAGTCCGGCCGCCAACATCGCGCCGTTGCTGTTGAAGATCTGCCCCGGAAGCAACACCGCCCCGGCTCCCGGCTCAACCAGCTCGTCCCCGGTCGTCACCACCACGGCGCGGGGAGCGATGCGCACCGGGACCTCCGCGTGCCCCTGGGAAGCGAGCAATCCCAAACGGGCCGGGGTGAGTCTGTCCCCTTCCCGCAAAATGATCTGGCCCTCGCAGAGATCGGCGCCCCGCCTCCGCACGAATTCCCCGGGAGCCGCGTCCACCCGCAACCGGATCTCGGCCCCGGCGACTTCCACATCCTCCTGCATGACCACAGCGTCCGCCCCGGACGGCAAAGGGGCCCCGGTGAACACCCGGACGGCGGTCCCGGGTTGAACGGGGGACTGGCCGGTATCCAGCCCGGCGAACTGCGTCCCCACCACGCGAAGAACCGCTCCCGCCACGGCATCGCCGGAACGCACCGCATATCCGTCCATCTGGGAATTGTCGAAGCCCGGAAGCGGAACCCCGGCGCGCAACGTGCAAGCGGCGGTGGCTCCAAGCGCCTCGATCAGGGGCAGCCGGGTGATTTTCCCGGGCGGCGTGGCCTCGATCAGCCGGCGCCGGGCTTCGATCTCGTCCAACATGAGCGGCCCGGCCTACTCCAAAACCTGATACTGAGCCACCTTGCCGGATCCGGGTTTCGGCAGCAGGACCACAATGTCCCCGGCCATCGGTTCTCCAGAGGAGACATCCGCAACCAGGAACGGCCCTTTGCGCTCTTTGCTCAGGGAGAGCTCCACGGCGCGGGGAACTCCATCCTTCCCCACCGTCGTGACCCGGGTGCCGGCGGGCAGATCCAGTTTGATCGGAGTGTAGATCAACACGAAATCGTCGTAGGCAAACCGGATGGTCCCAATCACCTTGTCGGGATCCGCCGGAATGGGTTCGGCCTCCTGGGCGGTCTGGGCGCTCTGTGCGGACTGGAGGGTCCGGGAAGAGGCTTCATCCCGGTCCTTGTCGTTCTCCTCAGCTTCGCGGAACGGAAGGAGACCGCCGACAAACCGAACAGCCGTCACGAACGGCGAAACGAGCTTGGAAAACTCGAAGGCAGATGCAGGAGTGATTGAAGCGTAAAAAAACACCCCAGCACAAGCGAGGACCTGAAGCTTCATCTCAAAAATTTCCCCCCATCTGCCAAAGAACGCAAGCGCAGAGTGTCGAAGCTTTGTCTTGCCCTCCCACTCCCGCTGGGCTTGAATGCGGGGTGAACAAAGGTTGTCTCATTGCTGCCGGAGTGCTGTTCGGCCTAATTCTCCTCTGCTGCGGCGGAGGATCCTTCTGGCTTTACCAAAACATGGGGGACTTCATCCTCATCTCCGCCCAGATGGACGTGGACGAATTTCGCAAAAAAAATCCGACGGCTGTCGTGGAACCGACCAACGAGGCCTGGACCAAAGTGCTCACGGACCCCGCAAACGCGCTACAAAACCAGAATGCGTGGCTGCAACTGGCGCAACTCGGGAAGGGCCAAGTGATTGACCTGCCCTACCAGAAGCCCTTGCGTTTCGTCCCGCAACCGGATGGCTCCGTCATGGTGGTCTCCAATGGCAAGGATGGCTTGCCGGATACTGCAGACGACCGAACCTCCGAAGCGGCCCTCGCCAACCTTTCAAAAGACAAATAAGACATGCTCCACGATCTCATCCACACCTGGTTCGAGTGGGTCGAGCATGGCGGCTATGGCGCGGTCATTCTGCTCATGGCCATGGAGAGCTCCATTTTCCCCGTGCCCAGTGAGGTGGTGATGCCACCGGCCGCCTTTCTGGCCGCCCAGGGCAAGATGAATCTTTGGGGGGTGATTCTCGCGGGCACGTTCGGTTCCTGGCTGGGCTCGGCCATCACCTACGGCGTGGCCCGCGGGCTGGAGCAGGTCTTCCTCAAGAAATGGGGCAAACTTTTCTTCATCACCGAGGAGAAGGTCAAGCGAGCCGAACACTTCGTCCACCGATACGAGGCCGGGGGCATCTTCTTCGCCCGGTTGCTTCCCGTGGTCCGTCACCTGATTTCGATTCCGGCCGGCATCCTGCGGATCAACTTCGCTCTCTTTAGTCTCATGACCGTGGCCGGGGCTTTCCTCTGGTGCGCGATTCTCTCTTGGTATGGGCAGGGCGTCTTTCAGCGCAACCCGGAGCTGATGGAGGACCCCGACAAATTGGTCCATGCGATCAAACACGAATCCGTCTGGATTGTGGGCGGCGTTCTCGTCCTCGGAGCGCTCTACGTCCTCGTGATGAAGCTCACCGCCGGAAAGGATCACCCTCCCGAAGCTGCCTGAATCTCGTTGGACCTTGTTGGGGGCCGCGCCCCGACAGGAAATGAACTCAGCGTGCCAGGGCGCCGCTGATCACCTGGGCGAGGGCCCGGCCCGCTCCGGGACGAAACCCGCTTTGTGACCAGATGATCTGTCCTTCGGGATCGATGACCACGGTGTGCGGAATCCCTTCCACGCCGTAGAGGGCCTTGACCGTCTCGCTTTCATCGAGTGCCACCGGAAAATTCCAGCCGTTCCGTTCCAGGTAGGCCGTGATCACCGCGGCCGGCTCCCCGATGTTGACGGCGACGAGTTGGACCTGGGCCGGGTCAAACGCCTTGAACACCTCCACGTATTCTCCAAAGGCCGCGCGGCACGGACCACACCAAGTGGCCCAGAATTCCAGGACAAGAACCTTTCCCCGAGCCGTCTCCACATTGAATCGCCCTTCACCGAGCAGTGGCAACTCAAAACCTGGAGCCTCCCCCTTGCTGCTCATGCCATCGGTTCCGGGACCGTTTCCTGCCGCTCCCGGAATGACTGGCTCGGGGGCCGCCACGGGTGTCCAGTTGGCATGCAACACTTCGTCCGGCAGAGCCACTGCCGTCCCCACCCGCAATTGCCGAATGGAGGGAAGGGGAACCTTGCACGCCCCGAGCACCGGAGATTGCCCCTGAAGAAATTGTTCATTGACCTCATCAGTTTGCAACCGGACGGCGGAACCTTCAGCCAAAAAAATGTAACTTTCGCCTTTTGGCAGCGGACCTTCCGCCAGTTCGTCCCCTTTCCCTTCCTTGCTGAGGTGCACCAGTCCCAGCACGCGCTCCCGGGGAAATGGCACCACCTGACCCTGCACATCAAACCGGATCGTCTCGGGACTGACCTCCACCAGTTTGCCGCGCATCACATCCCCGTTGGCCGCCACCAGGCAGTGCGTCGGGGGATCTCCCTTCATGCGCCGCGGGATCGTCAAGGTTTTCTCCTTCACGCCGGCATCGACCCGGAATGAAGCGATCAACCCATTGGAGGACCGCAATTGAAAATCGCTCACCGTCGCCGGAGCCAGGATGGTCTCCGCGTTGAACCAGGGGCCACCGAATTCAAAGCGCAGACCGGCCCCGGAACGTTGGGCGCCGGGGAACACGCAGTCCACCAACTCCTGGCCATCCACGGAAACAATCATCTGATCTTCCCGGAACGCGATCTTTGCGGAGAGACGGCCACCGGCCACCATGATGTCGTCTCCGTCAATCATCCGGTTTCCTCCGGGCTGGCTGGCGGCGACCCAGATCCGGTTTCCCCACCGGCTGAAACTCACCTGGATGGGGGCTGCGAACGCGGGACCCGCTCCGGTGAAGAGCCCGACCGTGACCGCCCCCTGCCCATCGCCTTCCCATTGCAGCGTGAAATGGATTTCATCCGCCCGGAGGATTCCCGGGTGCCCGTAGCCCCCGCCGCGCAGCACCATGCGTGAGGGCTCGAGTTCATTGGCGTTCCCGCCGCCTTCCAGAAGCCGCCAGGACGGGTCATCAAAGCCGGAAAGCCGCAAAGACTTCTGCCCGAATTCCACGGCCCGCACCTGAGCCGCAGGCAATTGCGTCAAGGTGGTCAACGGACTGGAAAAGAAGATCACCCCATCCCGGATCCCCTCCACCCGACACGCCAAAATCTCCCGGCTGACGAGGAAAATCCGGTCCGCTGCCAAATGCGTGATCCCGGGCCCCTTCTGCCGCACCACGTCCGCGTCCAGCCCCGGCCGCAACGAAACCGCCTTGGAAGCGCCCAAGGGACGCCAGGAAATCCGGCCCCCGGTCCGCAAGCCGGACAGGGTGCCATGCAGAACGGCGCCACTCACCCGCAATTCGTCCGGAGCATCGGTGACCTCGGGCCCGCTGCGGTGCGCGAATTCCAAAGCGACAAGATCGACAAAGCCGCAGAGCATCGGCGACTCGGAATATCCGGTGCGGACCAGCACGCTATCCCTGGCCGTTCGGACCAAGTTTCCGCTGATCCGGGTTCCATCGCCATACGTGACCTGGACGGTGTTTCCCGGGTCCAGATCCATCGCCCGCTCGTCGAAAACGATGGTCTCCAAATCCGCAATGGCCACGGTCTTGCCTCCTTCCAATTGCAGAGACCGGGTCACCGGATCATAACCGATCGGTTTTTCCCGCAACGCGCTCCCATCAATCCGCTGGACGCGTGGCCCCTCGATGGACTCCAACTCCGGTGGGCCGCCGCGCCACTCCGCCACCCTGAGCCGGGCCAGTTCCAGATCCAGGCCCTTGTTGCGCAGGGAAAATCCCGAGTTTCCCCGGAAATCCGGGCCCGCCGCCACCTGCCGACCGCCCAGTTCACGGCCCGAGGTATCAAAAATCTGCAGGGCCCCGGAAGCCTGATCCCAAAAGAGATGCAGATGGACCTGCCGCTGATCAGCGGTCAGCCGGCAAATCGGTTGGAAGTCGGCCCCGGACGTCGCCAAAACCACTTCGTCATCCCAGGTTTCCAGCCTTAGCCCGTCCTCGCGGAACGCTTGCAGCGCGAGGCTGAACTCGGGGCGGCGGGACGAGCTCAGCTTGACTTCAATGGCCACCCGTTCCGGGAACTCGAACCGATGAAACAGGCCCGCCCCCCAGCGCCGGGTGGAAATGCCTCCACCGGGGACCCCGCTCCAATAACTCTCCTCGCGCCCGGGTCCGTTTTGCACCCAGCCTTCCACACTGACCGGCCCGGAGTAACGAAGGGCCGGATTATCCAGCCGATTCACGCTGCGCAACGCGGTGGTCATGAGCAGGGTCCGACCATGGCGCGGGCTCTCCAGTTCGACGACCCCCGGCCCGACGCGAACCAGATCTCCGTGGACCACATCCCCGTTGCGCAGCAAGGCCCGGAATGAGGAGGGACCGACCGGGGCCGGAACCTGCTCCAGGGTGAGTCGTTTCAGGAAAACGGGATCGATCTCCAGCGGGTCCTCAAACCATTGGCTGCGCCACCGAATCAAATCTCCTTCCCCGGGCTCCAGGGCTCCCTCCACCAGGTCCCCATTGGCAAACTCCAACACCGAGGCGGGCGGTGCCGCACAAACCATCGTGGCCACGAGGAACCACCCAACCCACACAATGCCTTGGAGTATTTGTTTCACCGCTCGTAGATCGGAAGGAACCGGTAGTTCAAAGCCAGCGCCAGCAGGGACATTGCCGTCCCGTAAGCCTCGCCCCGGCTCCCCTCGAAACTCCCATCCGGCGACTGCCGCTCGTCCAGCATCCGCACCAAGCTCCGGTTCCAGGTTTTCCACGCCTCAAAATCCCCCTGAAAGAGCGCCTGCGCCATGTAATACTGGAAATAGAGCGGGTGCGCCGTCTCTTCGTGATCCAACCGCCCGGAGATGTAAGCCAGGGTGGCCGTATACTCCTTCCAATCTTTCTTGCCTCCGACCGAGTAAACGAGCGTGGCGATGGCGGAACGATTCATCGATTCCCCGATCCCCGCCAAGCCGCCGGTGTAAGCCACCATGCCATTGGCACCGGTGTTCGACTTGAAATAGGCCAGCGCCCCCTGCACCGCTTCGTCCGTGACCGCCATCCCCGCGTTCTTCGCCGCCAACAGCCCCATCAGAACTGCTCCCGAGACCGATGTGTCCGCATCGTTCGAATCCGGGTTGTAACGCCAGCCCCGCCAACGGTTTCCCCGCTGCGCCGCCTCCGCCAAACCCACCGCCGCCTGCAAAGCCTCGCCGATGGTGCGCCCGCTCACCCCGCTGCCCACCCAGAGCAACTCATCATCCACCGCGCCGTAGGCCTCGGCCAACGAGAGCATGCCGAACCCGTGGTGATACATGCTCTGCCCAAGATACCCCGTCTCCGTGTTCTGCTCGGAAATCATGTGCCTCAACCCGCGCCGGATGGCGGTGGCGTAACGCCCGAAATTCGGATCTTCCCCGCTGGCCAGCATCGCCATCACACAAAGCCCGGTCACCCCGGCCCCGCGATCCCCTTCCCAATAACCTTCCGCCGCCTGCGTCCTCACCAACGAATCCAACCCCTTGGCGTAAATCTGATCCACCTCGGGCGGCACCTCGTCCCCGTAACGAATCGTTCCAGACCCCGCCTGCGCGCGAGCTTCCTCAGCCCAAAAGAGCAGGGGAACCACCGCCGCCAGACCGGCCAAGATCGAAGCGACGCCCCTCATCGCACTCCATGCCCCCCCGGAAGATTGCGGATCGATTGCCAAGCTCCATCGAACCGCTCGAAGAACCGGTCCCAACCCTTGCGCTGGGCTTCGTTGAGGACACGATCCCGATCTTCCTGCGGCACGGCGCCGAGCAGGGCCCCCAGTTGGTGATAAGGCAGGTTCTCCTCATCGCCCGCCCAGGATTCCAGTCGGTCCCAGTGCAGCGATGCGGCCATCGTCACGAGGGGCAGCAGTTCATTGCGCTGTTTCTCGGAAAGCCGGAGCGTCCGGTCCAGATCCGCCACCAAGGCCCGCGCCATGGACTCATGCTTGAAGGCCAACCGCTGCCGCATGTCGTCGTCATAGGCCTTCCGCTGCGTCTCGTCCAAAACGGTCGAAAGCGTCGTCTCCCAGACCTGCTGATGTTCCGGCTCCCAAGTCCTCGCGGTGTCCCCGAAGCGGACCGAGCCAACCCCTGCCAGAAACTGTTCGATATCCCCCTGCACATTGCGGGCCTTGTCCCGGACCCACGTCTCCATGTTGGCCCGCCAGCGGTTCAAACCGGAGTCCACCGCCCCTTTCGCCGCCAGGGTCAATCGCTTGCGCTGCGCTTCGGTCAACGAACAAACCCGGTCGATGTCGGTGACCAAGGAGGTCATTCGTTCCATCCACTCCGTCCGTTCCGTCTCGGCCAGATTCTGCAAATACTCGCTGACCCGCTCATCGGCATTCGCGGTGGCTGCGGCGCCCTCGTCCTTCTGTGGATCGATTTCCACCCGCACCTGGGCCATGACCCCGGTTCCTAGAAACAGCGCGCCCGCCCAAAAAATTCCCGACCAGATAAACTTCCGCTTCATTTGGATTCCTTCTCCAGGGTGTTGAAATATTGGTCCAGCCCGCGCCGAAACTCTTCCGGCAATTCCCGTCCACCCTTTCCGGTCGACTGATCCACGCTCCGGCCCCGGGGCGCGGAGGGTTCGTCCGCCCCGGGCCCCAAGCCATTGATTCCCTGCTGGGCGGCCCCGGCAGATTGGGATGAATTTTGCGAACCCCCTCCGCCCTGGGGCGGACTCCGGCGCGCCTGCAACAGAAGTTCAATCGCCTCCGTCTCCGCCGCGATCGCTTCCGGACCGGTGTCGGGACGCCCCAGAATGTTGCGAGCTTCCCCCAGAATCTTGGACACGGCCGAAAGCAGTTCCACCTCCCGTTGATAGGTCTCGGCCCCACCGGGCATGTCCTCAATCGTCTTCACCACCGAGTAAGCCCGGTCCCGAAGCCCCTTCTGTTTCTCCTCAAGCCCTTTGGCGCGATCCGCGAAATCCTCTCCCGTCAAGGCCGGCTTGGCCTTCTCCGCTTCCCGCGTCTCGTCCCGCAGATCGATCTCATCCCGCAGGATCTTCATCACCTCGAGCACCAGCTTGGGCGGCAACCCCGCGGCCTCCCCGGATTGCCCCTGTTGCCCGCCACCGGACTGCGCCGCCTCCACGAGTTCCTCCGCCCAACGGTCCAGCGTGTCCGCCCAGAACTCCGCCTCCGTCACCGAACGCCCATTCTGGTTCGCCTCCAGAGATTCGGCGATTTCCCGGATCTTGGAGGCCACCTCGCTCTCCTGCATCTGTTCCAGCAACCGTTTGAACGGCGGCATCTGACGCCGCTGATAAAACGCCTCTAGATCCCCGCGAATCTGGTGCATGATCTCGCTCTGCCGGACCTCGCGTTCCGCCGCCGCCTTCGCGATGGCCACCGCGTCCTGACTCAATTGGGAGAAACCCACCCCGAACTCCACCGCCAACGTTTTGGTGAGATCCCCGGCGATCCCCAACTGCTCGCGCGACGCCGCCTTGAGCCTCCGCACGAAGGTGCTGGTCTGCAAATCTCCCAACAACTCGCGCATCTCGTCGTTGATGGCCGCCAACTCGGCCAGCAAACCGGTTTGCTCCACCACGGCTTTCCCCGTCTTCTCCTGAGCCGGCGATTCCGGCGACTTGCTCTCGGGGGCCCCCTGCAACGTGGTGGTCGGCAATCCGGATGGAGCTCCCGGCTGCGCCGATGGTTGGGATGGCGACGCCTCCGCTTGCTTCTGCTGAGTGAGCGACTTCAAATCCTGATCCGGAGGCGTGGGTGGAGCCTCGGACGATTTCCCATCCGCCCCGGCCGGTGGTGTTTTCTGCTCGGGCGAAGCCGCCTCGCTCGGTTTCTGCTCCCCTCCGGACTTCGGCTGCGCCCCCTTGGACTCGGTCGGCGGTGGAGATCCCGACGCCTTGTGCTGCTCCTGGCCCGGCTCCACTTCGGACGCTTCCTTGAGCAGATCCGAAACCGAGGGCATCCGTTCCTTGGCGATTTCACTCAGCTTCTCCAAGGCCTTGGCGAAGGAATCGAGCCGCTTCGCCTCAAAGCCATCGTTGCGGCTCGCTTCCTCGGCCAGTTTTCGTCCCGAGGCGGCCAATTGCTCGACCCTCCGCGCGTTCGCGGTCTCCGCTTGAGCCTGCTCCCGCAGCCGTTCCCGGTTCGCCTCCTGATCCAGTTCCCCGGGACTCAACGCTCGCAGAGAACGATTCTCCACGTGCAATTGTTTTTCCCGGTCATGCACCTCTTCCGCGCGGCGCAGCCAAGCGGCCATCTCATCGGTGAGCCAGCGCAAGTGCTCGTCGGCGCTCAGAATCCGCAGCGTGAAGGGTTTCGAATACACCAGGGATCGGCCCGGCCGGTAGTCGGTCACATAGGCCATCAACCGGATGGTCTGCGGCTCCACCCGCTCCCGCTCCGGGCAGAACGTGGCCCGGACACCGACCGAAGTCTCCTCGGGCCCGCCCGCAGCGGCCACCTTGGATCCCACCTTGTCCCCTTCCCATCGCAACCCGATCTCGCGAACGCCGTAATCATCGGATGCCTCCACTTCGAGAGCCACCACCTCGGTCGAGAGAATGGTCCGCTCCGGTCCCTCCAACTTTGCCACGATTTTTGGCGCGGCATCTTCGCGGCTCAGCAACTGGAACCGCAACGCCTCCCGCGGAGACAAACCCAATTCATCCCGCCACGTCACCCTGTGCTCCTCGGTCCCGGAAAGATTCCACGGCCCGGCGCGCAAGGTGGCTCCTTCCCACCCGATCGGTGCCCCGTCCAGCTCCGCGGAAACGATCGGACGACTCGTGCGCATTTCCACCCGAACCACGCTCCCCTCCACCGCCGCGACCGTTCCGTCCTGGGCCTCGATCTCCAAGGGATGCGAATACCGGAGGTAATCCGGCAACTGCACGAAGGCTTTCATCCCGGCCAACTCGGGACGCGCTGCCGGGATCACCGTGCTCCGGACCCTGTCGTCCCCGACCGACACCCGGAAAATCCCCTCCTCCTTCCGACCCGGCAAGGAGAACAGGTAGACGCCCTCGGCGCTGCGCTGCGCCCGGATCACCGAGGCATCTCGACCCTCCCTCCCCTCCACCGCAGCCTTGCCCCAGAGCGGACGCCACCGCGATGTTTCCGCAAGACCGACCTCAAACTGAAACGGCTCTCCATACGGCACAATGATCCGGTCTGGGACCGAAGCCACGTCCGCGAACGTGTAACGATCCACCGGAGCCCACGGAGTGGCCCATCTCGCCAGGGCATTGCGGCTGGCTTCCCGGGAAATCAGGAACAGCGTGACCAGCAACAGCGCGCCCCCAACCAGAAGCCCGGCCCACAACATCCGGCGCGTGGCCGGCAACGCCTCCCGGAGATCGGTCTCTGCGGCCTTGCGGTCCGCTTGCTCCATCGCCGCCCGGATCAGCGCTGGCGAACCGCTGCCATGCCCGGCCAACTGCACGGTGCCCAGCAACTGATCCCCAAAACGCGGCATCTTGCGGCGGATCAAACGCGCCGCCGCCTCCAACCCACGCATTCTCCACGACCACCGCTCCCACGTGAGCGGCAAACCCATCCCAAAAATGGCGAACCCGCCGAGAAAAATCAGCGACCTCACCTCGGCGCTCGTCTCCGTGAACCGGTCGATCCCAAACACCACCAGATAAGAAACCAGCAGTCCCAGACAGCCCGCCAGCAGGATTTCAAACAGCTTCAGGTGCCAAGTCTGCTGGCGAAACACCTCCAACCGGCGCCGCAAACCGGCCGGCAATTCGATCTGGGGCAACCCTGCACCCGGTTGGTTGGTCTCTGAGGCCATGACGGCTGAAGTCTCAAGATAAAGAGGTTTGCGGCAAATGGCCAGCGCAAGTTCCCGATTTGGCCCGACCCCGCCTCAAAACCGGTAGAAAGCATCGTGGACTTTCCAGTTGAGAACCCCTCACCTCACCGGATACGTTTGCGTCAGCATGAATCCCCTTCAAAGTTCCTGGTCCCAAACTCTTCTGAGCAGTGCCCTCCTCGCGTGGGCCGCCCACCCGGCGCTCCTCCAGGCACAAAGCCCCGCCTCACCGGCCACGCCGCGCGCCGAGGCCGAGCCCACCAAGGTCTCCCCACCCAGCCTCCCCACCGGCCTCTCTTCCGACGAGCTGAACACCATCAGCATTTTCGAGACCAGTTCCCCGTCCGTCGTTCACATTCAAAGCACCGCGACGGTGCGCCGCGACATGTTTTCCATGAACGTAACTCGCATCCCGGCGGGCTCCGGCACCGGGTTTGTCTGGGATCAGAAAGGTCACGTCGTCACCAACTTTCACGTCGTCCAACAACAGGTCGAAGACGACCGTTTCTCCCTCGAAGTCATTCTCAACGATCAATCGTCCTGGCCCGCCGAGGTCATCGGCCATGAGCCCGACAAGGACGTCGCCGTTCTCAAGATCAAGGCCCCGGCCGAGAAGCTCCGCCCCCTCAAGCTCGGCACTTCCACCGATCTCCGCGTCGGCCAGCGCGTCCTGGCCATCGGCAACCCTTTCGGCCTCGACCAAACCCTCACCACCGGAGTCATCAGCGGTCTCGGACGCGAAATCGAAAGCGTCTCCGGCCGCACCATCCAGGGCGTGATTCAGACCGATGCCGCCATCAATCCCGGAAACTCCGGCGGCCCGTTGCTCGACAGCTCCGGACGTCTGATCGGCGTCAACACCGCCATCTACAGCCCCTCGGGAGCCTACGCAGGCGTCGGCTTCGCCGTCCCGGCCGATGAAGTCAACCGCGTCGTCCCCCAACTCATCGAGTTCGGCCGCGTCATCCGTCCCGTGCTCGGCGTCACGCTCGCCGATGACGCCATTCTCCGGCGCATCGGAGGCGAGGGAGCCCTGGTCATCAACGTGCAACCAGGCAGTGGCGCGGAAAAAGCCGGCCTGCAATCCACCACCCGCGACATCCGCGGCCGCGTCAATCTGGGCGACATCATCATCCGGGTGGACAACAAGGAAATCGCGGATTCCAACGACCTCTTCACCACGCTCGATCGCAAGGCCATCGGCGACACCGTCAAAGTCACCGTGATCCGCCGCGGCAAGGAGGTCACCGTGCCCATCACGTTGTCCGCCTCGAAGTGATCCGTTCATGGCGATCGAACGGGATGAGAAAGGCCGCCCGTTTTTCGGGCCCTGGGAGGCCGCGATTCAGGCCCTGATCCTCCTGAATCTCGCCGCCTTCGCCCTCGAGACCCTTCCCGATCTCAACGCCCGAACCATCCAGATCCTCAACGGTTTCGAGATCTTCTCCGCCCTCGTCTTCGTCTCCGAGTATGCCCTGCGCATTTTCTGGTCCCGCCCCAGGCTCAGCTACCCGCTCTCCTTTTTCGGGATCATCGATCTCGTCTCCATCCTCCCATCCCTCCTCACCCTAAACGTCGATCTGCGCTCCCTGCGCATCGTCCGGTTGCTCCGACTCGTCCGCCTCCTCAAGCTGGTGCGCTACGGCCCCGTCATCCGCCGCTTCGAGAGAGCCTTCGAAATCGCACGCGACGAACTGGCGGTTTTCGGCGCGATTTCCCTGGCCTTTCTCTATCTCGCCGCGGTCGGAATCTACCACTTTGAGCACGAGGCCCAACCGGAAGTCTTCTCCTCCGTCTTCCACAGCCTCTGGTGGGCCACCACCACCTTCACCACCGTCGGCTATGGCGACGCCTACCCGGTCACTCCGGGAGGCAGACTTTTCACCTTCGTGGTCCTCGTCTTCGGACTCGGAATCGTCGCCGTTCCCACCGGTCTCATCGCCACCGCCCTGACCAAAGCCCGGGACGAGGAACGGGAAGCCGCCCGCGAAACCACCAAACCCGCCCGCAGACGACGAACGAAGTCTTGAGGATATCCCGTAGATCAGGATTAGCTTTTATTTCGGTTTTCTTTATAAGTTGCAGAAGCATGCTTCATTGCCATGCAACCAGCATCCCGGCCCACCGTGGTCGCCTCCATCACCATCCTGCTTTCGCTGGTGGGAATCGTCCCCTCTTCCTGGGCTCTCGCCCCCGGCTTGAAACCGAACCGGAACGATTTCATCGAGGTCTCGCCGCCCCAGCCCAAGCCCAAGCCGTGACGGGGTCGCCGAACCCGCCCGCCGGTTCGGCAACCACAATCAAGCAGGTTGAACATTTGGCCGACGGGACGGCGCGAGGCGATCCGATCGGAACGGTTTTGCGTCCTTGCAGTTCAAGTGGGGCGAGCCGTCAGGAATCACGCCTTGACGGGCGGAGCCGATCCATTATTTTGGCCGCGCCCGCCAGCCCCCTTGCGACGATGAACATCCACGAATACCAAGCCAAGCAGCTTTTCGACGAATTCCAGGTAGCGAGCCCGAAGGGCAAGGTAGCCGAAACGGCTGAACAGGCCCGCCAAGCGGCGCTTGAGATCGGCCAGAACCTCGTCATCAAGGCCCAGATCCACGCCGGTGGACGGGGCAAGGGAACCTTCAAGAGCGGCTTCCAGGGCGGGGTGCACCTCTGCTCTTCCCCCGAGGACGTGGAGGCCAAAGCTCGCCAAATGCTCGGTCAAGTCCTGGTCACCCACCAGACCGGTCCCGAAGGCAAGCTGGTCAGCAAGGTCATGGTGGCGGAATCCGTCGAGATCGCCCGGGAACTTTATTTCGCCATCGTCATGGACCGGGCCACGGAGCGGCCGGTGATCATGGCGAGCACCGCCGGCGGGATGGACATCGAGGAGGTCGCCCACCACACTCCGGAAAAAATCCTCCGCGAGCCGGTTCACCCGCTGCTCGGGTTCCAACCTTACCAAGGTCGCAAACTGGCAGCCTTCCTCGGGTTGACCGGTTCCCAGGCCGCCGCCGCCGCGAAGCTCTTCACCAATCTCTACAACCTCTTCATCGCCAAAGACTGTTCTCTGGTGGAAGTCAATCCGCTCGTGGTCACGACCGGCGGGGATGTCCTGGCGCTCGACGCCAAGTTCAACTTCGACGACAACGCCCTCTACCGCCAAAAGCAGGTGGCGGCCATGAGGGATGTCACCGAGGAAGATCCGCGCGAAGTGGCCGCCTCCGAGTATTCCCTCAATTACATCGGGCTCGATGGAAACATCGCCTGCCTGGTCAACGGAGCCGGTCTGGCCATGGCCACGATGGACATCATCAAATTCTACGGAGGAGAGCCGGCGAACTTCCTCGACGTCGGGGGCGGAGCCAGCAAGGAGCAGGTCACCGCCGCTTTCAAAATCATCCTGGGCGATCCCAACGTGAAGGGAATCCTCATCAACATCTTCGGAGGCATCATGGACTGCAACGTGATCGCGGAGGGCGTCATCGCCGCCGTCAAGGAGGTCGGATTGTCGCTCCCCCTGGTCGTCCGTCTGGAAGGCAACAATGTCGCCATGGGCAAGCAAACCCTCGCCGCGAGCGGGCTCAACCTTGTCTCGGCCGACAACCTTGCTGACGCCGCCTCGAAAATCGTCAAGGCGATCGCCGCCTGATCTCAACCCACTGCGAACCGCTGACTGCCGACCACCATGGCCATTCTTGTCGACGAAAACACCAAAGTCCTCATCCAGGGAATCACCGGCAGCTATGGCGGCCGCCATGCCAAACTCAGCCTTGATTACGGCACCCAGGTGACCGCCGGAGTCACTCCGGGCAAGGGCGGGCAACTCTTCGAAGGGCGCGTCCCGATCTTCGACACGGTGAGCCAAGCCGTCCGCGAGACCGGCGCCACGGTTTCCACGATCTTTGTGCCCCCGCCATTTGCGGGTGACGCCATCCTCGAGGCGGCAGACGCCGGTTGCGAGCTGGTTGTCTGCATCACCGAGGGCATCCCCGTAGTCGACATGATGCGGGTGAAAGCGGCTCTCAATGACTATCCAAATTGCCGCCTCATCGGACCGAACTGCCCCGGCCTAGTGACCCCCGGGCGCGGGGAAAACTCGCACGGTGGCTGCCGGATCGGGATCGCCCCCGGTTACATCCATCGCCGCGGTGGAGTTGGCATCGTTTCCCGCTCAGGCACGCTGACTTACGAGGCGGTATGGCAAATCACCAACCTGGGGATGGGCCAGAGCACCTGCGTCGGCATCGGCGGGGATCCAATCAACGGAACCTCGCACCTCGATGTCCTCAAGCTCTTCAACGAAGACCCGGAAACCGAGGCCATCATCATGATCGGCGAGATTGGTGGCACCCGCGAGGAGGAGGCCGCCGCTTGGGCCAAGGACCATTGCAAAAAGCCGATCGCGGGCTTCATTGCCGGGGCGACGGCTCCTCCGGGACGTCGCATGGGTCATGCGGGTGCGATCATTTCCGGCGGGCAAGGAACCGCAGCGGCCAAAAAAGAAGCTTTGCGGGAAGCTGGCATCCTGGTTGCTGAGACCCCGGCGGAAATTGGCGCGACACTTGTCAAAGCAATGAACAAATGAGCTTCCTCAAAAAACTCTTCGGCGGCGGCGACCAGCACTCTTCTTGTTGCGGGCACGATCACTCTCCTGAATCTCATCCGGCACCGGCGGTCCCCGCCGCTCCGGTGACCACGTCAGCCCCCGAACCCGCCCCGGCCGCCCCCAAAGCGCCCGTGGTGCATCGCGGTTTGGAAGGGGTTTACGCCAACGAATCCAAGCTCAGCGATGTCCAGGGCGATGAAGGGAAGCTATACTACCTGGGATACAACATCGATGAACTGGTTGAATCCCACGTCAGTTTTGAAGAGATCATCTATCTTCTTCACAAGCACAAACTGCCCAACAGAACCGAATTGGAGGGGGTCGAAGCCAAGCTCCGTGCCCGCCGTTCCCTGCCCCAGGGCATCATCGATTTCCTCACGGCCGCCCCGAAGACGGCGAATCCCATGGATGTTCTGCGCACCGGCGTCTCCATGCTGGGCCTCTACGACGATTTGGGAAATGACACGGATCGCAGCCTCAACGAGGATCGTTCCCTGGCCATCATCGCCAAAATCCCCCTGATCATCGGCTATTTCCACCGGGCCCGCCAGGGACTCTCCCTCCCGCCGGTGCGTCTTGACCTCTCCGAGGCCGCGCACTTTCTCTACCTCATCACCGGAGAAGAACCTTCCGAGAAGGCCACCGAAACCCTCGACATCGCCTACATCATTCACGCCGAGCATGGCATGAATGCCTCCACCTTCAGCGCCCGGGTCACGGTCGCCACCCTCAGCGATATCTATTCCGCGATCACCTCGGCCATCGGCACCCTCAAGGGCCCCCTCCACGGCGGCGCCAACGAAGGGGTCATCCACATGCTCGAAGAGATCGGCTCGCCCGACCGGGTCGATGCCTGGGTCGAGGAGAGGCTCGCCAAGAAGGAGAAAATCATGGGCATCGGTCACCGCGTCTACAAGGTGCTCGATCCCCGCGCCCCTCACCTGCGCCGCATGGCCATCAAGCTCACCGAGGAACTGGGTGAACCCAAGTGGATCCAGATGTCCGAACGCATCGCCGAAATCATGCGCACCCGGAAAAAACTCGAGGCGAACGTCGATTTCTATTCCGCGACAGTCTATCACTCGCTGGGCATCCCGACCGATCTCTTCACGCCGATCTTTGCGATCTCCCGTGCCGCAGGCTGGACCGCCCAGGTTCTTGAGCAGCTCGACGACAACCGTCTCTACCGGCCGCTCACCCTCTACACCGGTCCACACGAATTGAAGGTCACGCCGATCGACCAGCGTTCGTGATTTGATTCGGGTTCAGAGTCCGCGCAGAATCTCCACCGCCTTGGCCTCGTAGAGCGGCTGCCACTCGGGGGCCACCAGGGTGTCGCAGTCTTCCTGGGCATACCCGGCATTGCGACGCTGCTCAGCGGTGGGCGCATAGTAGATGTAGCCGTTGGTATAGGCGGCCACGAAGGCATGCGGGAGACCGGTCGCCTTTTTGATGTTCAAGCCGACTTGGACCGTGGCTTCACCGGGGAAGGTCACCAGCCGGAAATTGCCGATCCGCAACCCGGTGATCTCCGCGGGAAGGGTCCCGCCCCCGGCCGCTCGGGTCTGCTCCAGATGACGGCGCAGCAGGGCCAAGTTGGTGTTGAGCCGGGTCAACTCTTCCATGACCTCGATGTTTTTCAGGTAGCGCTCCACATTGACCCGGCGATCTGAATCGAGTTGGCTCAGGGCCTGGCGCTCCACGCTCCGGTCATGCAGGTAGCTCTGCGCGTGGTGCGACGGATATTCCGGCGAAATCTTCTCCTGAATCCACAGCGGAAGGAACGACTTGAAATTGATGTTGGTCGGCTGCAAGGAGGTCACCAAACCGGCCCGTTTCGTTTCGATGGCCGCGATGCGGGCCTCGAAATCCCGAGCCCGGGGGAGATCGATCACCTCCCGACGGATCCGCAATTCCGCATTTGCCTTGGTCTCGATCCCCTTCGCCGCACGCAAAACACTCAGGCCGAGCAGGTTCCCCAGCGGCTCGGCGTCGGGCGGCGCATTGACCTCTTTGTAACGAACCGGGTTGATGTCCCCTCCACAGCCCTGCACGAAAAAAGCCACCGTTCCTGGCCCGAGCGCCTCCTCAATCAAACGGGAGGCGTAGGCGGGGTAATCGGCGGAACTCCCCTTCCCCGGGGGATTCATGATCGGATGACAAGCGAAATTGTAGAGCAGAGCCAAGGCCCGCCCGTCCGCCACACGATCCAGCCGCAACAGACCAATCTGCGGATCGATCGGTCCCACGGCGGCGATCTCCCGGTCCGGCGGCATCGCATAGGCCCGCCTCATGTCCGCCTCCGTCCCATCCTTCAGCTTGAGGCGCCGGTTCTCACTGACCCGGTTCTCGGAGCCCGCCCCGGCACCTGCCCGGACCGGTTCCAAATCGGCAGCCGCTTGCCGAACCGCCTGGATCACCAACTCTGCGGTATCGGCGCGCACCGTGCCGTGGCAATGGCTGGCGTTCACCAGCACCGCCTCCGGCGCGATTCCCGGATTCTCCCGCAAGGCCTCCCGCACCTTGCCCAAGAAATCGTTTCCGATCCGGCCGATCTCCCCGATCGAGACCGCGTCCACCGAGACCAGGGCGACGCGAAGCCCATCCCGTTCCAAGACCAGGGCCTTGGCAAAACAGGGGTCATTGACCGGTCCAGCGGCATGATCGGTGATATCGATCTTGGCCACCCCGCCGCGAAGTGGGGTCTCCGCAGCCTGACAACGAGAAGAGACGGCCCAACTCACAACGATCGGGACCCAAATGATCCAGAGAGAATGGCTCATGCCTAGGAAGCTAGGGGAACCGATGCACCCGGGCAAGGACTTGATCTTGGCGGCCGACCGGAAAAAAACACCCAAACCGCCCGAAGCCTGAACTTTTGGTGCAAATGACAGACTCCCGCTCGTCTGCAACGCCAACGCCATGATTCCCTCTTTTCATTCTTTGCCGTTCACCACCACCTTGGTCACCCTGTTTGTTCTCGGTCACGCCCTCCGACCGGGAGAGGCCCTTGCCGATTCCTGCCACCACAACCTCATCCGAATGTCGCGCGAGCTGCAAAACCTCACGGACGACCTCAACGACGAGCTGGACGATCAACTGGACGGTTCCTCTGTCCTCTACCAAGCGCTCCGTGACGCCGAACGGATCGAGGATCTGGCCCACGAGATCGAGGAGATGGCGGAGGACGGAGAAACGGATTGCCATTGTTTCGAGCGAACCCTCGCAAACCTCCACCGGGAAGTGCACCACCTCGAATCTCTCCTCTACAGCAGCCATGGCAAGCGCTCACGCCGCTGTTTCGACGAGGCCTTCAATCTCCTGAACCGGATCGATTCGGCAATCCTCAGAATGGAACGAGTCCTGGATTCCTGGGAGTTCAGCTCCCGCTTTGACCAACCTCACCCGGACGCGTTTGCCGGAAACAATCCCTGGACCGGACCGGATTTGGGCCGGGGCGTGATCCTCATGCCCACCGGTCAAGCTCCCGTTTTCCGCGCCATCCCCATCCGCTGATTCAGCGCGGGCTTTCGTAAAAAATGTAGTTGGTGGAGAAATCGCTGAACTCGAAGTAGACCCGCTTCTCCGCGGCATCCTTCGCGGAGTTGAGGTTTTCGTCGAGGATTCCGTAGCCGAACCGGTAGGGCCTTGAGGCGCTTCCACCGGTCGCGGTTGCGGTCGTCAGCTTGTCCACGTCGATAAAGCGTTTGACCAGCTTGTCGCCCGCATAGATTTCGAGCACCCCGTTGACGCCCGTCCAATTCTGGATCGATCGGCCAATCTCATTCTGGGTCTCCTGGGTGCAACCGATGAGGGCCAAACCCACCGGCAGAAGCAACCCCAGAACTCCAGACCCGCGCAGAACTGCGAACTTCATGGGGTTAGGATAAACTCCAACCAGCATCCTTTCGAGCGCTTTGTGTGGGCGCGAGGACGTTTGGTGGTGCCGCGAGGAGACCCGGCCTGACCTTCCGCGCACGTCCCCGAAAGAACGGGGCGTGCCACGACGTTTCAGGGGGCACATGGAAACAACGCCCCTGTTTCGGTTCTGGCCCCTTCTTTTCCTTCCGCTCCTGATCCACGCGGGGGAGGAACGCGTCATCCATCACCCGCCGGATGCCACCAAAACCACGCAATGGGCCGCGAAAGAGTTGCAACGCCTCATCCTGACCTCCACCGGGGAAACGCTGCCGATCCTGACAGGCCCGACCTCCCGACCGGCGATCCGTCTCGTTCGCGACGACACCCTTCCGCACGACGGCTTCTTGCTCCGGATGGAAACGCAGGACCTCGTCATCGCCGGCAACGAGAGCGACCAACCCGGGCTCTGGCAAGTTCCCAGTCACGGCATTCTTTGGGGCGCCCTGGAATTTGCGGAACGCCGCCTCGGAGTGCGCTGGCTCCTTCCCGGACCGCTCGGCGAGGATGTCCCGCGCCGGAAGCCGGAAGACCTCGTGCTGAAGGAGGAAGTGCGCGGCGCCCCCGGTTTTCCGATCCGGGCCCTGTCCTACCTCGGAGAGAGCGACCGCGAAAACCGAACCCGGCACCAGCCGGTCCTCGATTGGATGAAGCGGCAACGCCTGACCAACGGTCTTCATCCCTGGCACACCTCCTACGGCCATTCCTGGGATGATTATCTTAAGCCCGCGGACTTTGCGGAACATCCCGAATGGAAACCGTCAAGCGGAGCCTTCGAGCGCAACGGCAGGGTGACCTTCTTCTGCACCACCGCCCCGGGACTGGTGGAACAATTCGCGCAACGCGTCATCGAGAACATGGATCGCCATCCGAACCGTCCGATGGCCAGCATCTCCCCGACCGATGGCGGCGGTTTCTGCACCTGCGAGCGTTGCGCGCCCCTCATCGACACCGATCCGCACGGCAGACCGAACCACGCGAGGGCGATCCTCACGTTCTACCAACAGGTGGCCACCATCGTGGGTCGCGAACGTCCGGGACGCCCTCTGGGCGGTTTTGTCTACTACAACTACCAATATCCACCCAAGGGAAACCTGCCCAAACTTCCGGAAAACATGAGTCTCTGTTGGGCGCCCTTGAACTATTACGGTTACGGCCTCCTCAAACCGGTCTACCGCGAGGAATTTCCCGGTGTGATAGAGGCCTGGAGCCGCGCAGCCCCCCGGCTGGTCTATCACAATTACTCCACCTGGATGCGCAGCTTTCACGGAGCACCGCTTCCGGTGTCGATCGATATCCTGAATCGCGAATTGCCGGCCGCCGCGAACCGGAACTTCTGGAGCGCGCGCATGATCGGCACCAGCGCCTGGGGCGTGAATGCCCCGGTCAACTATCTGATCGCCAAGCAACTCTGGAACCCGCGCCTCGATGTCAGTGCCACCCTGGACGAATGGCTGCAACGGGCTTACGGCCCCGGATGGCGCCACCTGCGCGCCCTCTCCGATGCACTCGACGCCCGCATGCTCGCGCACAAGGAAGCGCAATCACCGGTCTACAAGGGAAGCCAATATGAAGTGAATCGGGACGTCATGAAAACCATCTATGCCCCGCTCTTCCCCACCATGGAACAACATTTCCGCACCGCCCTGGCCGAGTGCAACGAACCCCGCCACCGGGAACGCCTCGCCCTCTTCGGACACAACCTGACCCAACTCCACTTCGCCCTGCGCAAGGCCGGACTGATTGCCGACGACCCGGCCTCCGCTTTCCACCTCGACGACGCCGCCTTCGCCGCCTTTCTCCAGCAGATGGAAACGACTTTCAGCCTCTACCAGGACGGAAAGGGCATCTACCGCGGCCCGATCTGGGACGGGGAATGGAGCGCCGAGTGAGGGTCTCACTCCACCTCGAGGAAGAGCCGACCGGCCGACTGCCGAAGCCGCACCGGGGCGTCGTAGGCCCGGCTGAGCGAAGCGGTGTCGAGCACATCCCCACGGCGACCGGAGGCCAAAACCTCGCCCTGCCGCAAGAGCAGGACATGATCAAACCCGGGGGTGATCTCCTCCACGTGATGAGTCACGAGGAAGAGGGCGGGAGCATCCGGACGGGAGGCGATCCCATCCATGAATTCCAGAAACCGGTGGCGGGCCACCGGATCGAGACCCGCGCAAGGCTCGTCCAAAATCAGAATCCGATAGGACGCCATGATGGCCCGGGCGATGAGAATGCGTTGCCGCTCGCCCTGGGAAAGTTGCGACCAGGTCCGATTCTCCGCCGCCGCCAGTCCGAACCCGGCGAGCGTTTCCCGGGCGCGGGCGACATCGGCCTTGGTGATGCGGCCCCAATAATTGATCTGGGAATGAATGCCGCCGATCACGATTTCGAGGGCGGTCTCCCCCTCCTGAATCCAGTCCGCCACCGTGTGATTGATGACGCCGATGACCTTGCGCAACTCGTTCCAGTTGGTCTGTCCGAAACGCTGCCCGAAGACTTCAATGGTGCCGGACGTCGGCTGAAGGAACCCGGAAAGCGTGTTGAGCAGCGAGGTTTTGCCGGATCCATTGGCCCCGAGAACGGCCCACTGCTCCCCGGGCTTCACCGTCCAATCCACCCCCTTGAGCAAATGCGTGTCGCCACGGCGCACGGTCACTCCCCGCAAACAGACCACATCGGCATCTTGCATGGCGCTCATCTTTTACTGCCTTGGGGCGGGTTCCAACAGCCAAAAAACATGGCGACTCCCGCGACGATCCTTTGGAACCGGGAAACGGACCGGGCGGGCCGGATCTCACGCCATCCCCGGGACCGCCCCAGAGCCGCCAGAGCGGGGCGCGGATCGACCAGCACCCCATGTTGCGCACAGCCCAGCAGCGGGAGATCCGCGCTGCTATCGCTGTAAGCCCAGGCCCCGGGCAGGGGAAGTCCAGTCCCCGGAACGATCCATCCCCTCTCCCGCATGGCCTCGACCTTGGCCTGACGCTTGTTGTTGGGCCCGCGAAACGGAGGCGGCCAAGCGAGGCGATCCCCTGCCCCGATCTCAACCTCGGTTCCCACGCAGTGATCAAACCCCAACCGACGCGCGATCGGCTCCGCATAAAATCCCGGACTGGCGGTGTTGAGCACCAGGATGCAGCCCTCCCCCCGACGGCTCTCGATTTCCGCCACCATCTCCGGCCACATCGCCGGAAGAGCCACACGATCCACAAATTCATCGGCCATCGCCTCGATTCGCGTTTTTTCCAGACCACTGAGAAACCCGAGAAAAAGGCGCTTCACCGTCCGGGTGCTCACCAGTCCGCTTAGTTTCAGCGGCAGGGCGAGAAGGACCGGCAAAAGGAGGAGGCGGCGCCAGCCCGCACGCCGGAACACGAAATTCGCGAGCATGAGTTGGGTATCCCAAGGCAACAGCGTGCCGTCGAGGTCAAAAAACGCATAGGGCTGTTCCCCCACCGGCCGGTCCATCACTCACATGAGGGTGTTCCGAAACATGCGCACCGCCAGGGCATGGAGCTTGCGCTTCGTGGCCAAATTCGGCCGGGTCAGGCTCACCCCAACCAGGACGGCGCATCGGCGCACCAGGTCCGGATCGAGCCGGGCCCAGCTCAGGAGGAATTCTTCCGTGGTCATTTGCCCCCAAAGCAACAGGGCATCCGTCGCACCACGATCTTCCACATGGATCCCCGAGCGCGGTCCCGGGCCCTCGGAATCCGGAGCCTCCGTCAGCGCCAAGACCCGCGCCGGATCCTGCAACGCGGCGAGAACCTCCACGAGGAGATGCAGCCGCCAGCTCAAATCACTCTCGTCAGCGACGTGGTGCGGCAGACGTCCGAGCAGGTTCTCGCATCGGCGTTCCATCTCCCGGGGCGACTGCTGCCAAGCCCGCAACCAAGCGGCCCGACACTCCCGGAACATGGTTTCCGAAACTTGATGCAGCCCCGGCTCACGGCACAGAAACTCGCGAAAACATTGGGCCAGCAAGGTGGCCTCCCGCTCAAAGGCGATCGGCTCATAAAGCGCCTGATTGCTCTCCAACGTATCCGCCAACCTGCGCAGCCCTTCCGCCAACGGACCGACCTTAGCCCGCCGCTCCAACCCGGCCGAGGCGGGTTGATGACTGCCAGGTTCCCCGTCAGACATGGCGCCGGAAGGTGGTCACAAGATCATGCGCAACCCGGATGAAATCACGCCGCACCGCCGTCGGCTCGCAATCGACCAACGCTTGCTGCTCATTGTTCGCCTTGGTCACCGCGGTGGCCTCGCGGATAAAGGGCCGGAACAGGTGGATCCGCTCCCCGGTCTGCCCCGCAAGCTGATCGAGGACAACCCGGAGTTCCGCCAGGGCGGCATCGCTCGCCTTAAATCCGGCCCGGTAACGATTCACAATGACCCCACCGATTTTGGCAACGGCGTTGGGGTCCCCATGCCCACGGGCAAACCGATCCCGCAACTGCTTGATCCATTTGATCCCCTCGAGCGCAAGGTAATCGGCCGTGTAAGGGACGATGACGTGCTGGGCGGCTCGCAAGGCGTTCCGGGTAAAGATCGAATACCCGGGAGGACAATCGATCAGGATGTAGTCGTAGGCGTTGCGAACCGGTTCGATGGCCCGCTGAATCACGGTGGCCGCCTTGGCCGCCTCCCCACCCAGGCTCGGATCCTCCTCCTGTTCCAACATGTCAAACGAGGCCCCCACAAGATCGATGCCCCCACCCGATTCCGGATCCCGGTAAACCGGCGTGATCACGTCCTGGATCGGCACCTGGGAGCCGCGCATCTGCGCCTCGTAGAGGTGATAGGCACTCTTGTTCCGCCCGGTGGCGATGTGATACCGCTCCCTCGTGAGGAACCAGAGCGTGGCGTTGCACTGCGGATCCTGATCGATCACCAGAACCCGGTTGCCCCGAAAATCGGGATGCTTGGCCAGGATGGCGGCGATGTTGACCGTGTCGGTGGTCTTTCCGACCCCACCTTTGAAATTCAAAAACGCCCAGATTTTTGCCGCCATGCCTTTGATTCCTCGGGGACCGTTCGCGTTACTGAGAGTTCAACCCCCAACGCCAAAAGTCAACCGAAGTGATGGACCATCCTGCATCAGGAGACCAGCCACGGGGACAAATCAGTCTTGGCGTCGTCCGTCGCATCGATCCAATATTTGCGTCCGGCCAACAGGACCTGCGTGGAACCGTCCCGGAGGTGAATCCTGAACCGCAAGGGAGACCGCCCACGATGCCGTTTGGCGATGGCCTGAATGCGCTGGAGATCCGCAACGGAGTCCGTGGCGCAATCGAGGACCAGGGTCAGTTCCTGGATGGGAGCCTCGACGGTTTGCTTTTCGAACTCGGCCGGGTCAAAGGGAATGGGCTCGAGGCGGTTGATTTCCTGCACACTGAGCCGACGGGCGTTGGGGTCCTGACGATCCGCGGAGATCTGGGCCTTGAACTCGATGACGCTGTTGACTTGGAGGAGTGAGCCGGACGAAGCATAGAGATCGCTCCAAATCGGCAGCTCCAGGCTGCCGCTGAAATCTTCCAGTTGCAGGATGGCGAACGGCTTGCTGTCCCTCTTGGAGTATTTGACCTGCACCTCCTTGATCAACGCAGCAAACTTCACCGGCGCGCGGCTCTCCGGCAGGGACTGGACCTGATTCAGCTTCTTGTAACGCCCCTCCTTGAACGATTTCTTGTAGGCGTCCAACGGGTGCCCCGTCACATAAAAGCCGAGCAGTTCCCGCTCATGCGCCAACAACTCCTCCTTGGACCACTCCGCCACCGGGGCATTGACCACCACGGCCGCGGGCTCGGGCGCGCCCACCATCTCGTCCAGCGCGAACAGGGAGAATTGTCCGGCCTTGCGATCCTTCTGCGCGCTGGCGGCGGTGGCAATCGCCGCATCGAGCCGGGCAAAAAGTCCGGCCCTGGTCTCCCCGATGAAATCGAAGGCCCCGGCCCGAATCAGACTCTCCAGGACTTTCTTGTTCACGGTTTTGGAGTCGAGCCGGTTGCAAAAGTCCTCGAGGCTCTGGTAAGGCCCGGCATTCTCCCGCTCCGCCACCGCCAGTTCCATGGCCCCGGTGCCGACGTTCTTGATCGCCGCCAGACCGAACCGGATGCTGACCACGGCATCCCCCCAACGATCTTCTCCGTCCTCGGGCACGAACTTCAGTCCGCTCCGGTTCACACATGGCGGCAGGATCCGGATCCCCATGCGCTGACATTCCGCCACAAAAACCGAGATCTTGTCGGTATTGTTGATTTCGTTGGAGAGCAGTCCGGCCATGAACTCGACCGGATAATTCGCCTTCAGATAGGCGGTCTGATAACTGATGAAGCCGTAGGCGGCGGAGTGCGACTTGTTGAAACCGTATTCGGCGAACTTCGCCAGGGTGTCGAACATCTCGTTCGCCAACTTCGCGTCAATGTTGTTAACCGCCTGAGCGCCGGCGACAAACTTGGCGCGCTCTTTCTCCATGATCTCCGGCTTCTTCTTGCCCATGGCGCGGCGCAACAGATCGGCCTGACCCAACGAATAGCCCGCAATCACGTTGGCCACCCGCTGCACCTGCTCTTGGTAGATGAGAATCCCGAAGGTCTCCTTGGCGATCTGTTCGTAGAGCGGATGCGGATACTCGACACTCTCCTTCCCCTTTTTCCGTGCGATATAGGTGTCGATAAACTGCATCGGCCCCGGACGATAAATGGCGATCAGGGCAATGATGTCCTCGATGTTGCGCACATCGAAGCGTTTGCAGAGATCCACCATCCCTCCAGATTCAAGCTGAAACACCCCGCAGGTCTCACCCTGGTTCAGAAGTTCCATCGTCTTGCGATCGTCCAAGGGGATGGCGGAGTGATCAAAGTCCGGCATCCGGCGGCGAATCAGCGTCACCGCATCTTCGATCACGGTGAGGGTCTTCAGGCCGAGGAAGTCCATTTTCAGCATGCCCAGCTCAGTGAGCGGCTCCATGGCATACTGCGTGGTCACTTCCCCCTCCTTGGCTCGTGCCAGGGCGATGAAATCCGTCAAGTCACGGTCCGCGATCACCACCCCCGCCGCGTGGACGCCGGTGCCGCGTTTCAACCCTTCCAGGAATGAAGCGGCTTCCCAAAGCTGTTTGGTGGCGTTCTCCGTCTCAATCGCCTGTTTCAGTTCCGGGTTCTTTTGCCAGGCCTCGGCGAGCGTGATGTTCAGCTCATTCGGAATCATTTTGGCGATCCGGTCCGCCTCGCTATAACTAAAACCCAACACCCGACCGACGTCGCGAACCACACTCTTGGCTCCCAGAGTCCCAAACGTGATGATTTGCGAGACCGAAGCCTCCCCATACTTGCGCCGGACATAGTCGATCACCTCGGGTCGGCGTGTCTGGCAAAAGTCCACGTCCACGTCCGGCGGAGATACCCGCTCGGGATTGAGGAAGCGCTCGAAGATGAGCCCGAAACGGATCGGGCAGATGTCTGTGATTCCCAGCGCATAAGCGACCAAGCTGCCCGCGGCCGAACCACGTCCCGGACCCACGGGAATGCCGTGATCCTTGGCCCACTTGATGAAATCCCATGTGATCAGGAAATAGGAGATGAACCCCATCTTCTCCATCACCCCAATTTCATATTCCAGACGCTCCTGCAGCGCCGACTCCTGACAGAGCCGCTCCTCCCCATAACGCCGCATCAGGCCTTCCTGGCAGACCCTCCGAAAATATTCCTCGCGCGGAGATCCGTCGGGCGCGTCGAACCGAGGATATTTGGCGATGCTCGTGGCATCGAGCGGAATCTCCAACTCACACAGGTCCGCGACCAACCGCGTATTGGTCACGGCCTCCGGAATCTCGCTGAAAAGGCGCTTCATCTCCTCGGCGGTCTTGAAATAGACCTCCGTGGAATATTTCATCCGGTTTTCCTCCACCTTCAGTTTGTTGGTGCCGATGCAGATCAGCACATCGTGCGCATCGTGATCCGTCCGATTGAGGAAATGAACATCATTCGCCGCCACCAGTTTGAGGCCGAACTCACGCCCGAACTCCACCATCTGCCGGGTGCATTTCCGCTGCGCCTCCATCTGGTGATCATGCACCTCCAAAAAAAACCGATCCCGCCCGAATATATCCAGAAAACGGCACAGGCTGGCTCGCGCCTCATCGAGCATGTTGTCCACGATGAACTGGTTGATCTCACCCTGAACGCACCCGCTCAACACAATCAACCCCTCCGAGTGCCGCGCCAGCAACTCATGATCAATCCGCGGTTTGGAATAAAATCCTTCCAGATGCCCGGCCGACACCAACTTTGTCAGGTTGGCAAAACCCGTGGCGTTCTGGGCCAGCACCGTCAGGTGCGACGTTTTTCGCTCCCCGGGAAGTTTCTTGCGCGCCTGCATCGAAACCCCCGGAGGAGTCAGATACATCTCACAACCGATGATCGGCTTGATGCCTTTCTGACGCGCCTTTTGATAAAACTCGATGGCCCCGAAGATGTTCCCGTGATCGGTCATCGCCACCGCCGGCATCCCCAGTTCCACCGCTCGCGCCATGAGGTCCTTGATCCGCACCGCACCGTCGAGCGTGGAATACTCGGTGTGCAAATGCAGATGGACAAAGTCGGACATAGACGGGCTGTCAGGCATCAGGGAGAGCATAGCCCATCTAACCCGCAGCGCAACATCCTGACAGACCCACCAGCGCAGCCCGCCCCTCAAGGCCGCTCAAACTTCCCCAGCCGCCGGGTGGACAACAACTCAAAATCCATGCTTTGCCGGACCGGAATTTCGATCGTCTCCGCCGGTTTCGAGGGGTTCGGCAACGTCATGGTCAACGTGGTCATGGACATGCCGCTCCGCGGGAACCGCAACTCTTTGTCGATGGAAATGGCCCCATTGACTCGTCCCTTCCGGATCCGAATGGTCATGCCCGGCACCTTTTCACCGCCCGGGGCGGTTTGCAGATCCGCATCGATCCCGGCCCCATACTCAATCACGCCGTGCGCCCGGTTCTCCAGCAACTCGTCCCGGGCGTAACGCACATCAAACGCGGCGGTCAGACGCTGGCCCGGCCCCAGCTCGATCTCCCGGTCCTGCTTCCAGCTTTCCCCCAGAACCGCCCCTCGGGTCGGGACCCCCAACCGAAGCGCCGGCGTGGCGATTTGCTTGAGCTGTTCAGGACCGAACTGCTGCGCCAACAGGTTGTCCCCCGTGGAAAATGCCTCCATGCCCGCGGTCCCCACCACCTCACTCGCCTCGTCCAAGGTGACGGAAAATGATTTGCCAATCAACGGCCGGAAGGTCTGGCCCAGCACCGTCTTGCCAGACTCGGTCTCCCGCGAATCATAGCGCATCTCCACACTCCCCAGCCGGACCTTGATCTTCATGGCCAACAACTCCACCGCCACATCCCGCAGCCTGGGCTCCCCCTCCCGCTCCCGACACACCGAGCGCACTTCCAACTCCACGTCGGCCACCTGCCTCGCCTTGGCCTCACCGGAAAATCCCGCCACCGTTTCCGCGTGCTGAGTGCTGCGGAGGACATATTCCCGCCCAGGCTGATACGTGGGCGGCAGGATCGACTCACCCGCCAACGACGGGAGAACGCGAATCAGGACGGTCATGACCACCGCAAACCATTGAGGAAATCGCCACATTCGGAAAATCGTTCCCATCTTACCCACCTCAGACGGCTCAAGGCAACGAAATCGTCGCGGGATTCCATGTGGCAAGAAACTTATCACATGGAGGTAAATCGCTTCCCTGACTCGCCCCCAAAAAAGAGCCCGCGAGGCGTCCCCGAGCCCGTAGAAATTGATTGTTTGGGCGGTTGGCACAGAAAAAGCTCCCCCTGCTTTCAAGGAACAAATCCTGAACCCAAACAGACTCAACCTATGAAAAAAATCGAAGCCATCATCAAGCCCTTCAAACTCGAAGACGTGAAGGACGCCCTGTCGGAAGTCGGCGTGCAAGGCATGACCGTCACCGAAGTCAAAGGTTTCGGCCGCCAGAAAGGCCACACCGAAATCTATCGCGGCAGTGAATACACCGTCGATTTCCTTCCCAAAGTGAAGTTGGAAATCGTCGTGGAAGACGCCAACGTGCAACGCGTCGTCGACACCATCCAGAAGACCGCCAACACCGGCAAGATCGGTGACGGCAAGATCTTCGTCTCCTCGATCGAAGGAGCCGTGCGCATCCGGACCGGCGAAAAAGGTTCCGAAGCCATCGCCGCTTCCCAAGCCTGAGACCAACGACCTGCTTCCGGGCTGTTGAGGCCCCGGGCACCGGCCCGCGACTCACACCCGGGAGCTTGGCGGTTTCCTCCCGCCCCCCAGGATCGCCCTTACTCCCCCAGTTGGATCCGGGCGCCACCGCTCCTGGCACTCTGATACATCGCGTTGATCAGCGCCACCGCCTTCCGGGCCTCCGTGCCATCGACCGCCGGACTGCGCCCTTCCCGAATGGCCTGCACCACATCCTCAAAGTTGCGCTGATGCCCGAGGAAGTTGATAGCCTTCGGGTCATTCGCCCCGACGCCGCGAGCTTGACTGCCCTGCATCAGTTCTTCCCGGATCCCCTCGTCTTCAGGGAGCGAATCTTGGAAATCCCAAACCCGGAACCGCTCGTCCGCCAAAAACACGGAACCTTTTT
Organism: Verrucomicrobiota bacterium; assembly: GCA_003402735.1. Classification (GTDB taxonomy): domain Bacteria; phylum Verrucomicrobiota; class Verrucomicrobiia; order Verrucomicrobiales; family DEV007; genus V1-115. Next base: position 16,500 of record QQNE01000013.1, on the reverse strand, counting down.
CCCCACAAAGGTGGACCTCGGCGGGGTGACCAGTGGATGACCAACAGGCCGTGGAACATTGAATGACCCCAAGGGCACCGCTCACGAATTCAACCGCGGCCACGGCGGTGTCTTCCACCTCGATCCCGGTGTGGGCAAGGCAGGCGGTGGAGGCACACACAGACCGGACATCTCCCGCCAGGTAAATCAATTGGTCGACGGTGTGGATGCCCTGGTTCATGACTGCCCCGCCTCCATCGAGCGCCCACGTCCCGCGCCAAGCCCCGGAATCGTAATACTGCTGGGTGCGATACCACTTCACGTAGGCATCCGCCATGGTGATCTTTCCGAATCGGCCAAGATCGACGGCGCGCTTGAGAGCCACTACCGCCGGGGTAAACCGCCGATTGAAAATGCCGGAGAGGGTGACCCCCGATGCCCGCGCGGCGTGGATCATCTGATCGATGCGCTCGGTGGTCACCTCGAGCGGTTTCTCGACGATGACATGTTTCCCGGCGCGGATCGCCGCAAGCGCCGGTTCCAAGTGGGCCCCGGAAGGCGTGGCGATGGTGACAATCTCCAGGGCGGGATCGGCCAGAAACTGATCCAGATCGCTGAAGGCGCGGCATCCCAGTTCCCTGCCGAGTTCCGCGGCGGCCTCCGGTCTCCGTCCATAGACGGAAACGAGTTCTCCGTCGGCCATCCCGCGGATCGCCTGGGCATGGAACTTGGCGATCATGCCCGCCCCGATGATTCCGAATTTCATGGTTGCTGCCTTCGACGATCCCTGGATTCCTTCAACTGATTATTTTATTCCTGCCTTGCCCTTGGCCAACTCCGCCAGCGAGTTCACCATGCCGGCGGCCAGAGTTCCCAAGACATTGGTGCGCTGACCTCCCACGATCCGTTGCACCGTGATTCCGGCGAAGCGCCCCTGGACATCGAAGACCGGGACCCCCTGCGAAGTTCCGGCCGTGGTGATGTAAAAGGTCGACTCCGGGCGCTTGGAGATGGCGGTCACGTAACCGGGCAACACAGTCGGGATGTGGCGATAGACCGACGAAGACCGGGAGAGCCCGATCACGGGATCGGCAATGCTCAACCCACCTTCAGCCACCTTTTTGGAGAGATCAACGTAGGCCAGCGGAACCTTGCGTTCGGCAACCTGCTTCGGATTGATCAGCAGAAACGCAAGGTCCAGATCAAGGTTTTGCTGAATCCGAGTGGCGTTGTATTCGGACCCGTCCGCCAGGTTGATCTGGATCTCGGGGAAACTCCCTTCGGCCTTGGTCACCGTCACAAATTCCTCGGTGCCGGCCGCCCGACCCTTTTGACCCACCATGCCGACGCTGAGGTCGAGAGCGCTGTTGGAAACCACGATGAGACCGCGCGGATGAATGACCGTCCCCAATGTTTGGGTCGATTGCTCCTGATTCGGCAAACTTCCCTTGTCGGTCGTGAACTCGATTTCACACCGGGCGGTGATCACCGCAAGTGCGTCCTGGTGAGCCTGATACACTTCGCGGGCCGATTCGGAAATCGATTGCGCCGAGGCGGCACCAGCCGCTCCGACCGCGCAGACGAGGGCCCAGCAGAAAGAGGGGAAGATCACGGATGGGTTGCGCATGTTCTGGGGAGGAAACGAAGGAAAGTCTTATGCCCGATCCGACTGGCGGCATCCAGCGAAAATTCACGGTTCACCGCCGCGACGGCGGGGAACCGATCAGGGCATCCAAGTCCGGGTTAGCCGTAGGCGGACGCAACGGCGCGGAGGGCAGACTGCCATCGCTGGGCCGCCTCTCTTTGATCGGATCCCTCTCGATAGGCTTCTCTTCAGAAGGCTCCGCCTCCGCGCCAGCGGCCCCGGCCGAGCCAACGTCCGCCACCGCCCGGGCTTCGAGTTGTCCGAGCCTTCTGCCAAGCAGAAACGAGGTTGGGAGGAGAAGCAACATCGTCAGGAAAAGCAAGGGCACCAGGACGGACTTGACCTGGCGCGGCCGCACCTCCGGAAGCCCTTTGACAATCGGGATGACCGAGTCCTGGGGCTCCATGGCCACCTTGGGAGCCAGCGGAGCCCCACGGAACTCGGTGAGCCCCGGGCGGGCCATTGCCTCCATCTCGCTCACGACATCGACATCGAGAAAGTTACCGTAAATGTTGAGGAAACTCCGGGCGTAGGAAATGCTGGGAAAACCCGAGTAATCGTCCGCCTCCAACCCCAGGATCTGAGGTTCCGTGATCCGGGTGGCATGGGCGATGTCCGCCACCGAAAGACCGCGCGCCTTACGGGCCTCCTTGAACTTCTTTCCGATCGATTCCGACATCCGGCTGACTTGACCGGCATCTTAGCCAAGGTCCGGGTCCGGGGCGATCAGAATTTCTCTCGGCTTGGCCCCATCCCCGGGACCGACGATCCCCCGCTCCTGGAGAATGTCCATCATGCGGGCGGCACGGGTGTAACCGAGGCGCAGGCGACGCTGCAGGAAGGAGGTGGAGGCCTTGCGCTCCGCCAAGATCACCTCAATGCACTTGTCGAGAATCTCCTCATCGGCATCGGACATGGCGGCCTCAGCCTCCTCTTCGTTTTCCGTATCCAGATTGTCCTGAATGGAACGGTCAAAGACCGGCGCGGACTGGGCGGCGCAATGCTCCACAATGTCCTGAACCTCGTCGTCGGTGACGAAAGCCCCCTGGGCACGCACCAAGACGGGGGAATCCGGAGGCTGATACAGCATGTCCCCCTTGCCCACCAAACGATCCGCCCCGGCCCGATCAAGGATGACCCGGCTATCGGTCGCCGACGCCACCTGAAACGCGATGCGCGACGGAATGTTCGCCTTGATCAATCCGGTGACGACATCGACCCGCGGAGACTGCGTGGCCACGATGAGGTGAATGCCAGAGGCCCGCGCCTTCTGGCACAACCGGGAAATGGCGGTCTCCACCTCTGCCGGTGCAGTCTGCATCAGGTCCGCCAACTCGTCGATGATGACGACGATGAACGGAAGTTTTGAATGCTTGTCCTCATCACCAGCCTCATCGGCGCTCGGATCGGAGACCGGGGGATGTACGATCGAACCGCGCCCACCGATCTCGTCGCGGGGAAACAACTCGGGTTGCAACGCGGCGGCCCGACGGGCACGGCGCTGCTGCTGACGCACATGACGGTTGTTGTATTCCTCGAGCTTGCGACACCCAGCCTCCGCAAAAAGCTCGTAGCGACGCTCCATTTCGTTGATGCACCAGCGAAGGGCCAGCAACACCTTTTTCGGACTGGTCACCACCGGCACCGCCAGGTGCGGCAGATCCTTGTACATCTGCATCTCGACCACTTTCGGGTCGATCATGATGAAGCGGAGTTCCTCAGGCGTGAACCGGCAAAGCAAACTGACGATGATCGAATTGATGCAGACGCTCTTCCCGCTCCCGGTGGCCCCGGCCACGAGCAGGTGCGGCATCGCGGCCAAATCCGCCACCAACGGATTCCCATACACATCTTTACCCAAGGCCAGGGGAATCTGCGCCTTGCCGTCCGTGAAGCGCTTGTCCTCCAACAACTCCCGCAACGGCACCAAAACCTTCTTGTGATTGGCAATCTCGATGCCCACGGTGTCGCGCCCCGGGATCGGCGCCAAAATGTTGATCCTCTCGGCCCTGGTGGCACGCGCAATGTCCGCCTCCAACGCCGCGATCTTCTTCACGCTCTGCCCCACCGACGGATAAATCTCGTAACGCGTGATCGTCGGGCCGCGGGTGATGTCACCAGGACTGACGATCAACCCAAACGTCCGCAACGTATCGATGATCACGCGCTGCGTCTCCACCAACACCGAAGTGTCGGCCACCTCGGCAGCGTGTTTCTCCTCCTCGTAATCCAGGAGATCGATCGATGGCAACTCGTAGCCATGGAACGCGCCGCCCTGCCGATAGAAGGATCCCGGAACGTTGGCCGGGTCTGCCAGCACAGGACGAACCTCACGACGGACACGACGCGTCCGCGCCGTGTCGATGATTTGAGGGGTCGGCCGCACGACCTCCCGGATCGGCACCGCATCCTCTACGGAATCCAGGTCCAAATCGACCGAATCATCCTCCAGTTCGGCATGGCGCGCCTTGGCCAGGATCGACTCCGGCCGACGCTCCTTGCCACCGCCCCCGTAAGCCGCCGCCTCATCCCACTCGTGGGGAGGCAGCGCCAAGCCACCGTCGTCCGAACCCGGATCTGTCTCCTCGACTCGGATCATCGGCGAAGGGAAACGCTTCGGGATGTCGGCGGAAGCGTGGACATCATACTCCGGGATGGAGCCCGCTCCCAATTGAACAATGTCGTCCGGATCGCTCTCGACCTCGATCACCCGAATGCTGCGCACCGGAGCCATGGCGCCGTGCTGAAAGTCCGGAAGCTGCGGGTAGGCCACTGCATTGGGAATAACCACCCTCGGTTGGCAACCATCGACCATGGGATGGTGAATGCAGTCCGCCAAGTCGGGGACGTAGGCGCGGCCAAACCGGATGGGACGAAACCCGGTGAGCCCCAGCAACCCGCAGAGATACAGCACCAACATCACTGCACTGGATCCGAGAGGCCCCAGATACCGACCCGTCAATTCATGGCCAATCAGATGACCGGCAGCGCCGCCCGGACTGTGAGGCAGATTGTATTTGAGAACCCAGTCGCGCAGAAAAACCGGCTGCAGATCGATCAGGCAAGAGGCCGAAATCAAAAAGGCGGCCGCGGCCAGAATCGTCCGCCCTCGCCAAACCGCAAACCCGACCACCGTGGCGAAGCTGAACCAGAGCAGCATCACCGGAATGAAATAGACCGCGGCTCCAAACAGATGATAGGCTGCTCCCGCCGACAACGCCCCCACCGGCCCCACCAAGTTGACGACGCGGTGCTCCGGTCCCAACGGCCGGCTGAACGGCACCCACGAAGGCAAATCATGCGGCGTGTAGGAGATCAGCGCAAAAAAGTAGAGGACGGCAACGCCGGCGCAGAACAAGGCGCCAATCTCGCGCTGCCGACGCGCCTTCAAAAAGTCGTCACCCACCCGGGCAGCAACCGGAGGCTTCGGCTGAACGTTTCGTTTCGTTGAGGACATGTTTCCAGGTTCGGGGCGGGGTTTTGCCTCTCGGCAATACGGGGCCCGGCCAAAAAGCATATCTGCCACGCCCCTGGGAGCAACGAATAAATTAAGAACTGTTGATATTTTGTCGAACAGCCCGATGATCCCTTCGCCCCGGGCAGGTTTTCTTTGAGGTCCGTCGCAAAATTTTGGCTGCACCACCCGCCACCTTGGCGCACGGTGCCGGTAAGGCCCGACCTCCTTCCCTATTTCTCCATGAACCCAGACGCGCTCGAACCGCTCTCCTTCGTTCCGGTTTATCAGGACCGACTTTGGGGCGGCCGAGCCATGGAGACGCGGCTGCATCGGCAGCTCCCCCCCGGCCGCCAGATCGGCGAATCCTGGGAACTCGTGGATCGTCCCGAGGCGCAAAGCGTGGTGGCAGGAGGCCCGCTCGCCGGCAAAACTTTGGGCGAACTCTGGCGCCATCACAGGGAAATGATCTTTGGCCTTGGCGACGTCCCGGGCCCGTTTCCCCTGCTCCTGAAAATCCTGGATGCCCGGGACTCCCTCTCGATCCAGGTGCATCCGCCGGAACGGGTCGCCGCTGAATTGGGCGGGGAACCCAAGACCGAGATGTGGTACATCGCTCACGCGGACCCAGGAGCGAAGTTGCACGCCGGTCTCCGAACCCCCGGCATTACCCCCACCTCTTTCCGGGAAGCTCTGGCCAACGGGACGCTGGAAGACCTAGTCCACGTCGTCCACCCTCGCTCCTCCGACGTCCTCTTCATCCCCAGCGGTCGACTCCACGCGATCGGCGCCGGACTGCTCATCTACGAAATCCAGGAAAACAGCGACAGCACCTACCGCGTCTATGACTGGAACCGAACGGGACCGGACGGCAAGGTGCGCGAATTGCACCTGGAGGCGGCGGTGCGCAGCATCGACTTCGATGACGTCACCCCCGGCTTCGTGCAACCGCAGGGGGACACCCTGGTCTCCTGCCGCCAGTTCGAGGTTGCGCGGTGGGACTTGGGTCCGGGCCAAACCAGGGACTTCGAACCCGGCAGATTTGCCATCGTCACGGTGCTGCACGGCCCGCTGCGCTGCGGCGGGATCGAGTATCCGGACGGTTCTTTTTTCCTGATCCCCGCAGCGGCAGCCGCCCGGTTGCCCGTTCAGGCCGGACCCACCGGCGCTTCCCTGCTCCGAACCACTCTTCCGAAAGATTGGCGACCGCGCCAAGCCAACGCGGCGGAAACTTCCGGACACAACGGTTTTTACCGCAGCCTTCGGGCCCAGGTCAAGGCATGGGCGGAGTCGCACAGCGGCAAGGATCATCCCTGGCTCCGCTACGTTCTGCTGGCGCCCGACTTGCTCCACCTGCTGCTCTGCCTGATGGCTGACCCAAAAGTCCCGGCCAAGCCCAAGTCGATGTTGGCGGGGGTGCTCGCCTACTTCCTGCTCCCGGTGGACCTGATGCCGGAAAGCCTCATCGGCCCCGTGGGCTACCTGGACGATGTTGCCCTGACCGCCTTCGCCTTGAACCAATTGCTCAGCCAGACCGACCCCGAAGTGTTGCGAGGCCATTGGGCCGGAGACGGCGACATCCTGGAAGTCATCCAGGAAATCGTAAAACGGGCGGACGAGATGATCGGAAGCGGCTTGGTCAACAAAATCCGTGACAAACTGGGCATTTGACCTCTATGGTTCTTTGAATGTTGCCGGTCCTCCGGACGTTTCCATTTCTGGAGAGATTCAGACTTCGGTCTCCACCTGCAAATCATGAGAACCCTTTGTTGCGCCGCCTCGGCCTGGCTGATGACGCTTGCCATCCTTCCCGCCAAGCCCTTCCTCGAATTCACCCCTGAGGAACAGACCCGCCTGCTGGCCGGAGAACCGCTCCTCTGGGAGGACCGGACCGAAAACAGACGGTTCACCACCGCCGCCATTTTGCTCAATCACCCCGTGGAACAAGTCTGGGCTCTGATCGACGAAAAAGAGGCCATGCCCAGCTTCATCGCCAATCTCCGCCAAGCCCAGCTGCTCTCCCGAGAGGCCAACATCTGCCTCATCGCCCAACAGACGGAGGCGGCTGGACGCACCTTCAACTATGTCATGGAGCATGTTCTGACCCCACCTCAAAGGGTCGATTTCCGCCGACTCCGGGGAGACTTCCGTCACATCGAAGGCTACTGGTTTTTTGATCCGGTCGAAGAAGGCCGCAAAACCCTTCTCGTCTACAGACTGCATCTCGATCCAGGGGCCCTCGTTCCCCAGAACTTTGTCATCGGTTCCCAGATGAAGGCTTTCCCCCTCATCATGACTTCAATCCGAGACAAGCTCGCTTCCCAGGTTTGGCCGCCTGCACCAGGGACTTCCCAAACAGTCGGCCCGGCTTCGACACCCGCCCCGTCTCCGGCCGGTTCACCCGGTCCGAGTGCCGGCCAAAAATTGCCTTGAGTCCCGAGCCCCGTCCCGCAGGGACCGCGCGCTCCGCTTTTGCCAGCGCCGCTGACGTTCCAGTCTCCGGCATCCGATTCACGAACGGTGCGTTGGTCCGCTTCAATTCCCGGTCCAGCGTCGTCCGCATCTCGTCCAACAGCTCGGCGTCCTGCTTCCGCAAGGCCAGGTTCACCAACTCTTCCGGGTCCTCACGCAAATCGTAGAGCTCCTCCACCTCCCCGCGAACCATGGTGCGCACATATTTGTGGTGCCCTTGAACCACGGAGACCCACCAGGGCACTGGCGGACCAACCGGAGAACGGCTGCGCCAAACCTGGGCAGTCTTTTCCCCGAATCCCATCCGGGTGTAACTCTGGACCACCGGATGATTCCAGTTGGGTCTGGCCGGGTTCCCCAACAAGGGCGTCAAGTCGTGCCCATCCAGCGGCTCCGGTGCCCGCACTCCCCCACGGGAATAGATCGTCGCCACCAGATCCACTCCACCCACCGGGGTCCGGCAGACTTGCCCCTGCGGAATGGTCCCGGGCTGGCTGATGATGAGTGGCGAACGGATGTTGGCGTCGTATGGCGCCAACTTGTGTGCAAATCCGTGCTGTCCCAAGGCAAAACCCTGGTCCGAAGTAAAAATCACCAAGGTCTCCTCGTCCTGACCCGTCGCGTGGAGGGCGGCCAAGATTTTGCCCACTCCCTCATCAATGGCACTCACAGATTGCTGATACTGGCGGCACCAGGCGGAAAGATTGTCCTCCCTCAACGCGCCCCCACCGGCCGTCGGCGTCTTGATCCGCCTCATCAAGGGTTCTCCGTCCGGTCCCCGAGACCAGGCATGGATCTTCGATAGATAAGCCGGTTTTCCCGGGGCTGGCACAAAGATGTCCACCGGAGTGGGGACTTTCACCCCGGCAAACTCCTGCTGATTCCGCTCTGCCGGAACGAAGGGAGGATGCGCATTGGGGTAACACAACCAGAGGGCCCACGGCTGGGCACTTCCGGCCCGCTCCCGAATGAAATCGACCGCCCACCCGGTGTAGTGATCCGCCGGATACCCCTCCACCCGGACCGGCTTCTTGCTGCCGTGGAAATGCAGTTCCTGAGTCCCGTAATAAGCGCCGGCATTCGCCCGACTTCCGGCGGGCCGGTTCCAGACAATTTGATAGTCCCAATCCCGCCCGAAACCCGCATCCTTCCCGGTGTGCCACTTCCCGATCATCCCGGTGTAGTATCCCTCGGCACGAAACACCCGCGGCCAGAACGTCACCCGGTCCGGGTCATAAGAATTGCGGGGATAAACCAGGCCGTGGCGCAGGGACTCGATGCCATACGGATGCAGCCCGGTCAGCGCCGTGTAGCGGGAAGGCAGGCACCAACTACCCAAATAGGCATGCGTGAAGCGGACCCCGCGCTGGGCCAGACGATCCAGGTTCGGAGTGCGCACCCAGTCATAAGCCCCTTCCTCCCGGTAACATCCCATCGTGCGGAAAGACTGATCATCCGTGAGAATGTAAAGAATGTTGGGCCGACCGACCGCGGTCGCGGAGGCCAACATGCAGACGAGCCACCAGAGAAAAATCGCGAACAGTTGTCTCCAACCGACAGCACCAGGACGATTCATTCTTTTAAATTATTATGAAAATTATAATTTTTCAAATAATTTAATGCCGCTCTCTCCCTTCCCCTGCGGTCTCGCGCCGCCTCACCCCCCTCCCTGACAGGGGCCAAATCGTTCCAGCTTGCGCTCCAACCGCCGCTTCGCTTCCTCGCTCATCGCCCATTCCTCGTTCAAGGTGGGAAACGTCACTCCGGTCGGTTCCGTGTAACGAAGCCCGCGATGGCTGAGGTATTGGCCCACCATCAGGGGCATGCGATCAAACATCTGGAAGAGGCGCGAAGACCAACCCGGTTTTTTCCGGCGCTTCACGACCGAGCGGTCCAGGATATTGAACATTTCATAGACACACTGCGTCCCCCCGATCGCCAGCAGATTGTAGGGCATGTCCAGCCCGATCTCGTTGGCGCGCCGCACCGCCTCCAAAAAGACCCGCTGCGGTTCCTCCCCCTGCAGATGGAGAAGGAACTGGTGGACGGTGTGCCCCGTCTCCATCATGCGCTCCGCCTTGTCCTCGGTGGAGATGAAGCGCATCGACTGCCGGAACCAGCCTTTCGCGCCGCCGATCAGATCGAACGCCGGAAAGCCCTCGATCTGGGGCCGGACCGCTTCCGCGCTGACCACGATGTCATCCACCGGCCTGCCGGCATAAGGGGCCTGCCCCGCTTCCTGAGGGTGCAACTCCAAGTGGGCCCCTTCCCGAAAGATGAAACGGATCTGCCCGTGAGCTGCCAGAGGCCGCTTGAAGATCGGGCTGCGCAGGAAAATTTCCTGCTGCACGATGACGTTCTGCACTTCCGTCGGTTGCACCACCGCCACCCAATTTTCCCCGTCGTGCCAAAAATTGGCGAAGGCAAGCCGCCCTACCTGGGGCGGATCCGCAAACTCCGCAACCGGCGGCATCAGCGTCGCCGCCTCCTTCACCCCGAAAAGCTCCGCCTCCGCCGGCGTCAGCCAGATCGCGCTGCGCGCTCCGGTCGCATCCACCGCCACTTCCTCCCCGCGAAAACGGCGAAACTCGCGGCGCACCGTGCTCGGGACCTTCATTTTGACCCCCCGGAACTCCAGCCGGTCCCGAAGGTTTTCGATGGACACCTCGTTCATTTGTTCCGCTCCCTGATCAGCAAATCGCGCCGGCTCAGCCAATCCTCAAGCGCGCGTTCCCAGGATGGGTTTGTCTGAAACGCCTTGGGTCCGTGCCCCCCCTTCTCATAGAACATCGCCTCGGCCGCAATTCCGTGGCGGCGCAGGGCCAACACATAACGCACCGAATTTTCCACGGAAACGCCGCCGTCGTCCATGGCGTGCAACAGCCACGCCGGCGGAGTCCCGGCACTCACCCGCAAATCCGTCGAAAACCGCGCCCCCTCCGCCGCTGAGTCCGAACCGGTGAGATTGCGCCGCGATCCCCGGTGACCGATGCCGTCTTCCATGGAAATCACCGGGTAAAAGAGGATCGAAAAATCGGGCCGAGCCGAACCAGGATCGATCAGCGTCCCCTCCAGGTCCCCCTCGTTCTCTCCCGCCGTGGAGACGAACGAGGCCAGGTGTCCACCCGCCGAAAATCCCCAAACCCCGATTTTGGCCGGGTCCACGTTCCACTCTCCGGCTCGGGCACGGACCAGACGGATCGCACGGCGGGCGTCCATCAGCGGCACTTCCCAATGCCCGTTGGGAAGCCGATACTTGAGCACAAAGGCGGCGATGCCCCGTTTGAGCAACCACTCGGCGATCGGCGTCCCCTCGGTCAGGGTGCAGACGCTTCCGTAACCGCCCCCGGGAATGACGACGACCGCCGCCACCGGTCCCTCCGCTTTCGGCACCAGGAACGGACGCAGGGTCGCCACGGAAACATTGCGAAATCCCGCCGGGTTCGGCTCTTCCGGGCCCGTCAACCCGTTCTCCAGCGGCGCCTTGGTGGGCCAGAGCGGGATTTCCTCCGCCCGGCCCGCGACCAGCAAACATCCCAACAACCATGCCGTTTTCCAACCGGTTCTCATCCGTGCATCCTGCCCCAGCGTTTCCTGAAATCCAAGGCATTTGCGCGTGCGTATCCGCTCTTTGTTCGCCCGGCGTTGCCGAACCCGGTTTTCCGGCGATCTTGTCGTGTTCTCGCATGGAGGCTCTGGCCACTACTTCCCCACCCCTTCTCCCCGCTCCCGAGTGGTTTGCCTCGTCCGCGCGCTTCCCGGATTTGGCCGGGAGTCCGGAACTGTCCCAGGTGGCCGAACCGGCCCTACCCTTTGTCACCGCGGCCCTGCTCCGCGGCTCCACCGCCCCGCGAACCTGGGTCGTCTGCCGGGACGTGCGCATCCAGGAACAGATGCACCACGACCTCCGCGTCTGGGGCATTGCCTCCCAGTTCTTTCCGGAGCTCGAGTTCTCCGGCTTTGCCGACGCCTTGCCGGACCCGGACATCGCTGCGGACCGGCTCGCCATCCTGAATCTGATGGGCAGTTCCGCCAAGCCGGAGGAACGCCAGGTCATCATTCTTTGTGAAGAGAGCCTGGGCGACACCGTTCCCGCCCCCGGCTCCCTCCAAAAAGACGAGGTCCGGCTCTCGTTGGGCGAACGGATCGATCTGCCGTCCCTGCTCACTCAACTCGAAGAGGCCGGCTATGAACGGATCCCACAGGTCTTCCAACGCGGCCAGTTCGCCCTCCGGGGCGGCATCCTCGACGTCTTTTCCTGGCAGAACGCCGTCCCTTCCCGCATCGAACTGTTCGACGATGAAGTCGAATCGCTCCGCGAATTCGACGTGGATGAACAGATTTCCACCGCCCGGGTGCCCTCGGTCTCGATCCTCCTCCAGGCCAGCTCGGAGGGGAGTCATTGCCCACTCGCCTCCTATCTCCAACCGGGAGATCTGGTGATCGGCGTGGAATGCGACGCCAAATCTCGGGCCGACCACACCATTCTCTCCGGGGGCGAACCGGAGAACGCCCGGCTCGCCTGCTTCGACAACCCGCTCGGCGCGTTTGCCGCCGGGGATTTCGTGCTTCAAGAAGTGCGCCGCACCCAGTTCATCCGCCAGATGCACGACTGGCATGCCGACGGATGGCACGTCGCCATGATCTTCAACACGGAGGGCGAACGGGAGCGCTTTGCGGAATTGGTCGATGCCGGATTCCTTTCCAGCGGCCTGATCCAACCGGTCCTGGGACGTCTGGAACGCGGCTTCACCATCCCGTCGGCCTCCCTGGCGGTGCTTTCCGACGCCGAAATCTTCGGCCGTTACCAGCACCTGCGCACCCGGCGGCTCTCGGAAAAACGCCTCAAACAACGCCGCGTCACCGGGGAAGCCGACCTGCGCGAATACGCGGAAGGGGATTACGTCGTCCACCACGAATACGGAATCGGCAAATTCCTCGGGATTCAGAAACGGGAGGGCGTCGAGGTCATCACCATCCGTTACGCGGAAGAAGCGACGCTCTACGTGCCCGTTGACCAATCCCACTTGATCAACCGCTACGTCGGGGTCGGCAAGGCCAAGCCCGAACTCGATCAGCTCGGAGGCAAACGCTGGAACCGCACCCGGGAAAAGGCGGAGAAATCGATCCTCGACTACGCGGCCCACCTCCTCAACACCCAGGCGGAACGGACCACGAGCAAACCCTACGTTCACGCCCCGGACACCAAATGGCAGTGGGAGTTCGAGAACTCCTTCCTCCATCAGGAAACCCCGGACCAGCTCACCGCCATCGCCCAGGTCAAACAAGACATGGAGTCCGGCCCTCCGATGGACCGGCTCATCTGCGGAGACGTCGGCTTCGGCAAAACCGAAGTGGCCATCCGCGCCGCGTTCAAGGCCGTGATGAGCGGGCGCCAAGTGGCCCTCCTTGTCCCCACCACGGTCCTGGCCCAACAACATTACCAGAATTTCCGGGAACGGATGTCGGATTACCCGGTCAACATCGGTCTGCTGAGCCGCTACCGCACCCCGGCGGAACAGCGCAAGACCCTCCAGGCCACCGCCGCCGGAACCGTGGACATCGTCATCGGAACCCACCGCCTCATCTCCCAGGATGTCTCCTTCTCCAAACTCGGCCTGGTGATCATCGATGAAGAGCAACGCTTCGGCGTGAAGCACAAGGAACGCTTCAAGGAACTCTTTCGGAAGGTCGACATCCTCACCCTCTCCGCCACGCCCATCCCGCGAACCCTGTATCTCTCACTCATGGGGGTGAAGGACATGTCCACGATCGACACCCCGCCGCCGAACCGGATCCCCGTCTCCACCACGATTTGCCCTTACGACGAGCGGATCATCAAACAGGCCATCGAACGCGAGTTGCACCGCCAGGGTCAAGTCTTCTTCCTCCACAACCGCGTCCAGTCGATCCTCAGCTTCAAGGAAAAACTCGAGAAGCTCGTCCCCGGAGCCCGCATCGGCGTGGGCCATGGACAAATGGAGGAAGGCCAGCTCGAGGACGTGATGAACCGGTTCATCAACCACGAGTTCGATGTTCTCGTCAGCACCACGATCATCGAAAGCGGCGTCGATATCCCCAACGCCAACACCATCATCATCGACCGCGCGGACCGCTTCGGACTGGCGGACCTCTATCAACTGCGCGGACGGGTCGGCCGTTCCGGAGCCAAGGCCTATGCCATCCTTCTCATCCCACGGGACCTCCTCACCGTCGGCGATGCCCGGCGCCGCATCACCGCCATCAAGCAATACACCGCTCTCGGTTCCGGCTTCAAAATCGCCATGCGCGACCTGGAAATCCGCGGCGCCGGAAATCTCCTGGGCACCCAACAAAGCGGTCACATCGCCGCCGTCGGGTTCGATCTCTATTGCCGTCTCCTGAAACAATCGATCGCCAAACTCAAAGGAGAACGGACCACGCGAACCATCGACGTGACCCTGAGCATCGACTTCCTCTGCAGCAGCGAGAGCGAATACGCCTACGCCCCGCGCGGCAAACTTCCGGCCTATCTCCCCGTGAGCTACATGACAGACCCCAAACACCGCATCACCGGTTACCGGGAACTGGCTGAAGTCTCCACCATCACCGACCTCAACACCATCATGCGCAACTGGCAGGACCGCTTCGGCAAACGCCCCGCAGAAGCCGAAAACCTCCTCCGCGCCACCGAACTCAAGGTCCGCTGCGCCCACAAACAGGTCGCCATTTGCGAAATCAAAGAGGACAAACTGATCCTGACACGGAACGGGCGCGGAATTCAGATCGAGGGCAAATATCCTCGCCTGGAAGCCAAAAACCCAAAAGAACGCCTCCTGGAGGCGTTGGACCTCGTGAAGTCCCTCTGACGCCGGTCGCCAACGCACGCTGGCCGCCGACAGCCCGGCTGCCCCTTGCCCGAGGATGGCGGCGAGCGCCTCCCCCATCTGCTCGTCGGAGACACCCTTGAGGTAGAGCGTGGGGATCAGGTTGTCGATCGAGGGGACCCGCCGCAGATAACCCGCATTTCTCAAGAATCACGTCGCGAGGCGCCGCCAAATGGCACTGCCTGCAAGGCGCGCGAAGGATTCCAGGGAGAGCGGTATGCCGACATACCGCGAATCCGGGAATTCGAGCGGAACGCAGCAGGAATGCCCTTGGGCAAGCCGCAGCAGCGAAAGCTTGAGAGATGCGGGATAGGGCGTCAGGATCTTGCTGGTGAACTTGAGGGCCTTGTTGCGGTCGCGCGCCCGGGGCACCTGGACCTCGACCGGCCCGAGCCCGGTCTGAATGGTCCTCGTCCTGGCGTGGCCATTGCGCACGACGGCCTGGCGTCCCCCGCGGTCGCGGAGATCTCGGTGTTCTTCGATAAAGTCGGCGATCTCGCATTCCAGCGCATCGATGAGCAGGCGGATCGCCCCTTCCCGGAGCCCCCGTTCGAGCTGGGAGCGGCAAACTTCAGTTGCGGCCTTCTCGACGCTGAATGAGAGTATGTCAGGGTTGGCGGTGGTCACTGTGGCGGTCTGTTGTTGTTGTTTTGCCAGGATGCCAGCGCCTGCTCCCACCACAACTTTTGACTATATCCCGTCTTGGAAAACGGCCAGCTGGTGACCGCGAAGTTCGCCGAACACTCACCCTCCCACGCGGACCGTTGACTCGCGGGCGGCCGGGCTCCAAAAGCAAATCCTTTGCAGTCGGCTCGCGAAACACGGGATCGCGGCGTGAACCCGGAGACTCAGGCGAAGTCGATTCCCTCGTAAATTTCCTCGAGAGACATCCCCACTTCGATCTCGCCGAACTCGAGACGGTCCTGCGCCTCCTTCAGAATGAACCGGTCCCATCCGTCCTCGGCGCGCCGGAACCATTCCACGGACCGACCCTCTTGGGAGACGATGACGTAATGCCTGAGGGAAGCGAGGCTCTGGTAGGCGGTCAATTTCTCGCGACGGTCCGTGAGTTCAGTCGACGGGCTCGTCACCTCGAACAGGATCGAAGGACGCTCGAGGTAAAACTCGTGAAGGTCCGTCGGGTCGCAGCCGACCATGACGTCCGGGTAATAGAAAATCTCCCCCAAACGGGTCCGGACCCGCACCTTGACGTCAGCGATGTAGGCACGACATGGCCCACGACCCAACCGCCCCGCGATGAGGCGATAGATCTGTCCGCTGATTGCATTGTGCCGTTTCGATCCCCCGGCCATCGCATGGATCGTGCCGTAGAGATACTCATGCCGGACCTCGGAACGCGGCTCCGCCTCAAGGTAGTCCTCGACCGTGATCAGGGTGTATCTCTCCGCTTCCATGATTCCTCGGATCATGCCAGATCTTCCCGAACCCGGCGAGTGAATTCCGCCCGCCGATCCTCACTTCGGATCCGTCCCGTGGACCCCACCCTTCCCCTCCACCGGCAGTTGCGGCTTCGATGCTTCAGGCCAGTGTTCGGCAAACCAATATTTTTGGGGTCCGGCTTCATCTGCACGAATCAGTTGCCTACAGGAACCATCAGGGCGCATAGAGCCTCGCACTATACGATTTCCTATGATAGAATCTGCCGCTTTTCAACAGGCTGCTAGACGTCAGAACAGCCAATTTAGCCCCCCCTTTTTCGACACACCGCACCTTCACTCAATCCGACGCGTTGTCATCCCGGCTTCCCCGAACTCTTACAGGTGAGCAAGGGCGCGTTCGTTGCCACTTACGCGAGTGGCATTCTTACCGAAGACGACGGAAATAATCCCCTTCGAAGTTTGCTTTGACATTGTCGTGACTATCGAACTCGAATTCAACCCTCAACGTCGCTTGATCTCCACGTCCAACGCGTTCTAGTTCTTTGATGACTGCAATGCATAGCCTATTTGCTACCTGGATTCAACGCTGAAGTGCAACGGAGCTATGGAAAATAAGGTTAGCTGGGTTATTCTGGCTGCCGAAACAATTCCCGTTGTACGATGCCAGTATTCACCCAGCTAACC
>QQNE01000012.1 GCA_003402735.1 Verrucomicrobiota bacterium | reverse complement strand
GGCTACGAGTGTCCACCCAGAATTGCTCCTGTTTCGGCTGACTTGATTCACGCCTCTCGAACATACGGGATCATGAACCAATTTTGGGAGCTTTGCCAGTGGGGTTTTTCAACAGGCTGCTAAGGGGCGGTTCCTTTTTTCCACATGGACAAGGGACTCGACTCCCGTCCAAGATAGGGCAATCTTGCTCCCTTCCTGATTCGTTTCTCTCTCCCTGGATCTCATGGCCGTCCGTTTGGGTTCGCAGTATGACAAGCGCGCGTTTTTGGGCGCCAAGCTCAAGCGTGGGTGGGAGCGGCTGACGGACGCCAAGAAAAACAAGACCGACGCGGAGCGTTTGGCGAGGATTGAATCCTTGGCGGAACCGGTATCGCGTCTTTCCCGTGAGGAGATGGGCCAGCGGGTTGAGGAATGGCGTTCTCAGGCACGGGCAGGGAAATTGAGTCTTGAAGACATCGTGGAGGAGGCTTTTGCCATGGTTCGGGAGGCGTCCCGGCGGACGACTGGACTGTATCATTATCCCGAGCAGTTGATCGGAGGGTTGATTCTGGTGCGGGGTGCGGTGGCCGAGATGGCGACGGGTGAGGGGAAGACCTTGGCAGTGTCCTTGCCGGCTTTTGCCTTTTCCCTTTTTGGGAAGGGGGTGCATTGCGTGACGGTCAACAGTTACCTGGCGAAACGGGACTGTGAGTTTTCGACGCCTATTTTCGAATATCTGGGGTTGACGGTGCGGCATCTGCCCGAGGGAAAGGAAGGGACTCCGGAAGCGAAGCGGCAGGCTTACGCGGCGGATGTGACGTATGGTGTCGGCTATGAGTTTGGGTTTGATTATCTCCGGGACCACCTCGTCTTGTTGCGCTCTCCGCGGTCAGGTCCCCGGGAGCGACTGCGCAACGCTCTGATGGGCCGTGCCAACCCTGAGCCGGGCATCGTGCAGCGCGGTCTGCACTTTGCGATCATCGATGAAGTCGACTCCGTGCTGATCGATGAGGCGGGATCGCCGTTGGTCATCAGTGAGTCCGGTCCTGGTCGCAACGAGGGAGCAGCAGCCTACCACGCAGCGCGGGACTTGGCGGCAAGTTTGCGGGAGGAAGAGCACTTCGTCCTGGACTTGTCGCGGCGCGGGGTGACGCTGACCAGGGAGGGTTTTGAACTGATTCATCAAGCCCCTGGCATTCCCTGGGACCTGTTGAGGCGTCCCTGGCAGACGTATGTTTTGAATGCGTTGCGGGCCGAGCATTTTTTTCTGCGCGACGCCAGTTACGTGATCGATGAAGAGGAAAAGGTCTGCATCATCGACGAATTTACCGGGCGCCGTTTCAGCGAGCGCACGTGGCGCGAGGGATTGCATCAGGCCGTTGAGGCCAAGGAAAGTGTCGAGATCCGGGCGGAAAACGACTCCTCCGCGACCGTCACTCGGCAACGTTATTTTGGGCTTTACGATACCATCTGCGGTTTGACCGGGACGGCGGCGGAGAGTGCCGGGGAGTTCTGGCATTTCTTTGGGATGGGCGTGGAGACGGTGCCTTTGCACAAGCCCAGCAAGCGAAACATGCTCCCGGAGCAGGTCTTTCAGTCGCGGGAAGAGGCCTATCGGGCGGTGTTGGACGATGCCATGGCGCGTCATCGGCGAGGACAGCCGGTCCTGGTCGGGACGCGCACGATCCGGGCCAGCGAGGCGTTGGCCGAGGTTTTCTCGGAGGCGGGTCTTCCGTTCACCCTGCTCACGGCCAAGCAGGATGCCGAAGAGAGCGAGATCGTGGCTCGTGCCGGGGAACCCGGTCACGTTTTGTTGGCCACGAACATGGCCGGCCGTGGCACGCACATCGATTTGGAACCGGCCTCGCTCGCCTCTGGGGGGCTCCACGTGATCGCGGTGGAGCGCAATGAATCGGTGCGGATCGATCGCCAGCTCATCGGTCGGGGCGCACGTCAGGGGCAACCCGGCAGTGCCCAGGTTTTCGTCAGTGCGGACGACTATCTCCTGGAACATTACGCTCCAAAACTCTCTGAAAAGATCCGCAACGCCAGGGCCGATGCCTCGGGTGAAGTTTCGGGGAAATTCAGTGAGATGATTGATGAATTGCAGCAGGCTGTCGAACGGCTGCGGTATGAGTCACGGCTCGCTCTGGCCCAGCGGGACAAGTGGCTTGACGAGATCAAATCCAACCTGGCCTGACTCGACCTTGTCCGATTTTCCCATGTCTCTCCGTTTGCGTCTTTGTTTTTGTCTTTGCCTCGCTTCGGCTCAGCTCCGGGCGGAAGATGAGGTGCTCTCCTATCTGGAACCTTATCGATCGATCGAGATTTCATCGATCGAGACCGGTGTCATTTCCGAGATTCGGGTCAAGGAAGGGGATCACGTTGCCCCCGGGGATGTGCTGCTCCTTCTGGACAACGAGATCACCGAGTCCCGTCTCGCCATCGCCCGGATCAACGCCGAAGGGGCTGGCAAATTGATGGCGACCCAGGCGGAAGTCGATTTGCAGCAGCAGCGCCATGACCAACTGGAGAGGTTGGTGACCAGCGGAACTTCCAATTCTGCCGAACTGGCCCGCCAAAAAGCGCTCCTTGTCCAGGCCAAGGGGAACCACATCATTGCCCAGGAGGAGCAAAAGAGTTTCAAGCTGGAGGTCAAACAGATCGAGGCGGAATTGAAGCGGCGAGTGCTTACCTCTCCGATCGATGGGATCGTGGTCGATATCTCCAAGGATATTGCGGAGTCGGTTTCCCTGGCCTCGGCCCGACCGGATGACTACCTCGTTCGTGTCGTGGAAATCGATCGTCTCAAATGCATCGGCCACGTTCCGGCATTGTTCGCCCGGGGCTTGAAAAAGGGGGATTCCCTGAGTTTGCGGGTGGAGGATGGCGCGCCCGTGGTGGTCCGCGGAGCCGTTGAATTTGTCTCCCCGGTGATCGATCCCGCGACGGCGACGGTCCGCATCCAACTGGTCATCGACAACACCGCGCTGACCCTGCGCAGCGGTGCCACGGTACAAATTCTGTTGACCAAGCCCGGAAATTGAAGGGTTTCAGTTCTTGGTCAGAAACGCCACGGCGTCCCCTCCATCGAGGCTGAGCGATGCGGTGCTGTTGGTCACACCGTAGGTGGCGCTGAGATCGGCAGCGGTCTCTTCCCCAGCGTCCTGCACCCAGAGCGGATGCGGGGCCGACTGGACCAGGAGACCGTTGAGATCCCCATACTTGACCGCCCCGGGGAGAAAATCGGCGTGCCAGTGGCTGGGGAGATCGGCGAAGCGGAAGCCCTGGGTGGCGATGGCGCAACGATCGATCCCGGAACCGGCAATGGCGCGGGCCGCGGCGACCCAGTGACCGGCTCCCTGCATTCCGGCGACCGCGATCGATTGAACTTTCCAATCCGGGTGATGGCGCACGAAAGAGATCGTGGTGAGGAGATCATGGACGCGTCGCGCGAAGAGTGAGTCGTTGTAGCCGTAGAAATAGACCGGGGAAAGTTGCCAGCCCTCGCCCGGTTTGGAGGCGTTTGCAGAGTAGGGGATCGCCGGGTTTTCGGTCAGCTTCGGATCTGTGGTGCCGAAGACATCGATGGCGGCCACGCAATTCCCCTCGTTGAGCAGTTTGGTCACCGATGGCTCCGTTTCCAGGGCTGCGCTTCCCTGTGGAGTGACCCAAAGGATGACCCGGCCATTCCAACTGGATGGGTGAAGGAAGACAGCGGGGACTTCCTCGCCCCGGGAACGAAGACGGATGAGGCCGGTCAGTTTGGTGTGATCGGACGGCTTTTCTTTGGCGGTGATTTCAAATTCACAACTTCCAGCGGTCGGCAGATCCCGCCCAATCATGGTGCGCAGGGCGGGGCCGAGAACGTTTCGGGCTCGTTCGAGGGTGGCGGGATCGGATGGGCGGAGGAGGGGTTGGATCTGTTTCCTTGCGTCCTCTTCCCACCAACGGCAGACGGCCTTTTCATGGGAGGGGCCCACCTGTTCACCGGAGGGCGCCGGATGGTCCTTGGTCCAGACCGTGAGTTCCTCCTGGGAGAGCGGTTTGAAGTCCCGCTCAGCCACCGGTGCGGGCAAGCCAAGGGAGAGGTGGCGGTTCGCGAATTGATACATGTGAGTGCGCGACACATGGTTGTAGTTGTGTTTGAACTGGATGTCGAAGTGCGCCTCGTAATGGTCCGAGGCCCCGAGCATTTTGTAGAGGTTGAGGAGGTCGGGGTGCCCCTTTTTTTCGAGCTCGACCGTCCAGTCGTCAGCCGCGGTGAGACCGAGCGGACGCGGTGCGATGGCGGCGGCGATATCGATGTTGCCCTGGCCGATCCGCAAGAGGAGTCCGTTTTCACAGGTGCACCCTCCCTGCATGGCCGTGGAGACCATCACGCAGGGGAAGGCGGAGCGGACCCGGGCATCGATGGCTCCTAGCATCATCGTCTGGGTGGCCCCCCCGCTGGCTCCGGTGACGAGGACGCGTTCGGGGTCGATCTCTGGCAAGGCGAGAAGAAAATCGAGGGCGCGAAGGCTGTTCCAGGTTTGAAGTCCGAAATTTGTCTGGAGTCGGGCGGTTGCCTGCGGGCTGACGAAGCCCCACTCGCCCGGCTTTGACGAAGACATTTCCGGGCGGGGGCCGTTGCGGTGTTCCGGGAACTGGATGGAATCGGCATAACCGACCATGTCATACAGGAAGACGGTGCATCCCATTCGGGCCAGTTGGACGCAGCGGGCTTGCACGGGGAAGCGGGCCGGGTTGATGAGAACCTCGGCTCCGAGGTTGATTTCCTCCTGTGCCTTGGATTCTCCGGCGTCGTAAAAGCGGCCATTTTTCCAATGACCATGCGGGCAGAGCACGGCGGCCCGTTTGCCGTTTTTGAGGCCATTGGCGAGGGAGGGACCGGCCGGACGATAGAGGGAACCGGAAACGAAATGACCCGGGAGCGATTCAAAGAAAACGCGTTCCACTTGGTGATCGCCCCGATCGACGGCTCCGTGGATCACGGGATTGAGCGGGGTCTTGGAAGGCATCGGCCAGAGACCGGCGGAGATTTGGATGCGATGCGCGATTTCGACGCGGCGGGCCTCCCATTCCGTGGCGTTGGACACGGGTTGGAAAGGGAATGCACTGTCGAGCGTGCGCGCCGGGGAACGGCGGACGTCGGCGGCGTGGAGGGGAATCAGTCCGCAGATCAGAAAAAGTCCGAAGGCGCGAGGGATGGGCATGGCAAGGGTGGGATTGTAATGTCCATCACGTGTCATGAGGGCAGGAAGTGTCAGGAAAAGATGTTCGAAAAGCGTTGAGTTTGTGCTATCAAGCCCCCATGTCGATGTTGCCTCCTATTGGATCCGGTGTTGCGCCGGGTTTGCTCCTGGTCTGCGCGATGGCCCTCAGTGCGTGTGGGGGTGGAAAGTTGCCTCCTCAGGGGGCAGGTTCTTACCCGGCCCCCGCTGCGGGGGGAGGGCTCCAGGCGGTTGCCCCTGCTGCTGTGCCGTCCGACAAGCCGATCGTTGATTACAAGATTCAGGAGGGCGATTCCCTGTGGACGATTGCCCGGGCTCACAAGACTTCCGTCAAGGAGATCAAGGCGGCCAATCAGCTGACCAGCGATTTCATCGTGGCGGGAAAAACGATCCGCGTGCCCTCGGGTTTGGCGGAGGGGGCTGCTCCGGCAGTTCCTGAAAAAAGCAGTGCAGCCGCCGAATCTCCCCAGGGGTTGCCGCAACCGGCCGTGGTCGAGTCCGCGGCGGGTCTGGTGCAGTGAGGTCAGGGCGAAAATTTTTCGCTGGATAGACAAAACCGTGTTCTGGCGCCGATGGGGTAGGAGAACACGGTGCAATCGGATTGGGAACAGCTCTATGATGAACATGCCGCCGGGCTGGTGCTCTACGCCCGGCAGTGGTTGCGCTCGCCCAGCGATGCCGAAGATGCGGTGCAGGACGCGTTTGTGCGGCTTCTGAAATCACCCGGCTCGTTTGGGGAGCGGCCGGTGCCGATTCTTTACCAGGCGGTCAAGTGGGCAGCCCTGGATCGGTTGCGTCGCGAGGCTCGTTTGGGACGGCGTGAGGAGGAGGCCGCTTTTCTGGAGCCTGGGGAGGCTCTCTTTGAATGTTCGTTGGAGAGCGAGGAGCGGCGGGTGCAGGTCGAGGCGGCCTTGCATGTCCTGCCCGAGGAACAGCGGGAGGTGCTCACCCTGCATATCTGGGGGAACCTGAGTTTCCGCGAGGTTGGAGAGATGTTGGGAATCTCGCAAAACACAGCGGCCAGTCGTTACCGGTATGCCCTGAAAAACTTGGGGACATCCTTGAACAAACAGGAATTGATTGCTTGAAAACCGAATTCCAAGAAGATCCCGGGCAGGAAAACCTGGCGCGAGCCCTGGGCAATTTCCGGCCGGTCCATCCCGGGGAACGCCTGAAAGAGCGGATTCGTCTCTCGGTGGGGGCGGAGGAGCGTCCGGTGCCGGGCGGCTGGTTTCAGGGGCTCAGACAGCGGGTTTCCGTGCGATTTGTGCGCTGGGTGAGCGTTGCGGCCGCGATGGTCGTGGCGGTTCCTTTGGCCGGGCCGGTGCGGCGGACGGTCGTTGGTCTGTTTCACCCGGAGAAACCGGACCTCATGGTCCAGTCCGCTACGCCCGAATCCGGAGAATTCGAGGAGGAAACTTTGTGGGGCCAGGGCGAGGTTGCCGGGATTGTCGATACCGGAGACGGGCAGCCGATGTGGAAGCTCCGCTACGAGACGGTGCGGCGGCTTGCATGGTCGGATCGGCAAGGATTTACCCGGCTGCACTTCGAACCGGAGGAGCGGATTATTTTTGTGCCGGTGAGCTACAACTGAATCAACCAGAAACCAACAATCGATACCATGCACAGTGCAAAGAAAACCCTGATTGTGGGCCTCATGGCCCTGAGCGGCCTGGACTTGGGCCTGGCCCAAAGTCCCGAGCAGCCTGCCCAGCCGCCCAAACCGCCGGTCCCGGAAGGACCTTCGAGGGAAGCGGCCAAGCCACCCAAGCCGCCCCTGGAAAAGCGAACGTTCTTGGGGGTCGCCACCGCTCCGGTCGATCCCACAATGCGGGCTCAGTTGGGCATCGCCCGGGGAACCGGATTGACGATTGCACACGTCGACAAGGAAAGCCCGGCCGCCAAAGGTCTTCAGGAGCACGACATCCTCACCAAGTTCAACGACCAGATTCTGGTCTCCCACGATCAGTTGGCTGTTCTCGTGGAAAACAGCAAGCCTGGGGAGAATGTGACCTTGACCATTCTCCGTGGCGGCAAGGAACAGGCGGTGACCGTGACCCTGGCGGAGCATGAAGTCCCGGTCAGGGGACCGGGGTTTCCGCACATGGGCGGACAGCCTTGGATGTCTCCCAATCCATCTTGGAGGGAGGCGATCGAGCGCGGGGAACAGCAATTCCGTGAGGCTCGGGAGCGGCTGGAGAACGAGGCCAGGGAAATGCGTCACCGCATGGAAGGGCCCAACGATGGCGGTCGGGAGCGCCCTCGTCCTCCGGGTGAAGGAGACGGACGTGAACCGGGTCGGGAGATTCGTCAGTCCGGCACCACGGTGCGGAACGCGACTTGGGTGGAAAATCAGGTGACCCTGAATCTCGTGGAAAACGGAGGTCGTCGGCATCTCACGGTCATGGACAATGGCAAAGAGGTCTTCAGCGGTCCGGTGAACACCGAAGACGAGAAGGCCAAGATTCCGGAGGCCTACCGGGAGGGGTTCCGGCGCCTTGAAGCGCAACTGAAGCCGGCGCCCCGGCCAGAAGGGGAAGCCCGACCCGCGCCGGATCGGTAAATCTTTTAGTCGAGATCTTGATCGATATCCCGGATGTTGTTGAGGGCATCCAGGAACTCATCGAGATTTTCCATCGGCACCATGATGGTGTCGCGGCGGCCGCGGACGTCTTCCGTGATTTTCACGAAACGTCCCCGGTCGTTCTCTTTGAGGTCCAGAAAGAAAATCTTACGGTCCGTGATGATTTTCTCGGTGTGCAGCGGTTCCTCGGACGAGGACTGTTGGTCGCGATTCCCGAACATGGGTGAAATCTGGTTTCTCCAGGCAAACTTTCCTGAGATCGATATTCTATCGCGGGGAGATGGATGCAAGCGATTTGAACCAAAGCAGTTCACAAGCCGACTGCTTGTCGCACGCGGGAGAGGACTTTGGCGGCGACTGATCGGGCCTTTTCGGCTCCGGCGCGGAGAATGGCATCGACCTGATCCGGGTTGGCTTCGAGTTCGGCGCGGCCGGCGCGCATGGGCTCAAAGTGTTCCCAGATGGCGCTGAAGAGCCTTTTTTTGAAGTCGCCGTAGCCAGTGCCTCCTTTGCGGAAAGCCTCTTCCATCACTTCCACTTCGCCCGGGGAAGCGACCAAGCGGAACAGATCGACGATGATGGAATCGGAGGGATCCTTGGGATCTTCGACGGGGGTTGAATCGGTCTTGATTCCCTTGATCAATTTCTCCGTGACCTTGGCGGTCTCGAAGAGGGGAATGGTGTTGCGGTAACTTTTGCTCATCTTGGCGCCATCGGTGCCGGGAACGGCGGCGGAGGATTCGCGGATGCGCGGTTGGGGGATGCGGAGCAGGCCCTCGCCGTAAAGGTGGTTCATCTTGAGGGCGAGGTCACGGGTCACCTCGACATGTTGTTTCTGATCCTTGCCGACGGGGACGATGTCGCTGTCGTAAAGCAGGATGTCAGCTGCCATGAGGATCGGGTAGGCGAACAGGCCGTGGGTGGCTTCAAGACCCCGTGCCGTCTTGTCCTTGTAAGAGTGGCAGCGTTCCAGGAGGCCCATGGGGCAGACGCAACTCAAGAGCCAACTGAGTTCCGTCACCTCGGGGACGTCTGACTGGCGGAAGAAGACCGCCTTGGCCGGGTCCAAGCCGCAGGCGAGAAAGTCGATGGCCACGTCCCGCACGTTCTGGCGCAGTTCCGCCGGATTGGTCACGGTGGTGAGGGAGTGATAATCCGCGATGAAATAGAAGGCCTCACCTTCGTCCTGGAGGGCGATGGCTGGTTGCATCATCCCGAAGTAGTTTCCGAGGTGGAGTTTGCCTGAGGGTTGGATTCCGCTGAGGATGCGCATCCCTGAATCTTTCCCTGGAAGAAGGCATGTCAAGGTGAGGCGGACAGAAGTCGCAGAACAAGCCTTGCTTTCTTGTTCTTTCTTTGGGAGAATGCTAGGATTGAGATCGTATGAACGACGTCATCACCGAAGTCACCACGGAGTCCTGGTTCTCGCGCATCCGCAACGCGTTCGGCGGAATTGTGGTGGGATTGGTCCTGTTCATCGGCGCATTTCCGGCCCTGACCTGGAACGAAAAGCGGTTCATCGACCGGACGCGAGGTTTGAAAGAGGTCGCGGGCCAGACCATTTCGGTGGATGGGAAAACGCTGGATGCGGCGGCGGATGGGAAGGCGATTCATTTCAGTGCGGAGGCCACGACCAAGCAAGGGGTGAAGGACGACACGTTCGGGATTGCGGAGCCGGCGTTGAAACTGCGCCGGACGGTGGAGATGTATCAGTGGGAGGAGGAGAAGAAGAGCAAGACGGAGGAAAAAGTTGGTGGTTCTTCGACAACGACGACGACCTACACCTATCGCAAGGAGTGGAGCAGTGGGGTGAATGACTCGTCTGACTTCAAGAAACCTGAAGGGCATGAGAATCCGACAGAGATGATGTTTCCGTCAGACTCCTTCGCGGCGCCTGACGTGACTGCCGGGGCCTTCAGATTGCCGGCCAGCTTGGTGTCTGGGATCGGCGGGTGGGAGGACTATCCGGCCCCGGCGGTGGAAGCGCTGCCGGAGTCGATCCGCGCCAAGGCCAAGGCCACTGGGACGAGTCTCTATTTTGGGGAGAATCCCGCGCAGCCGGTGGTGGGAGATCATCGGGTGGAGTTTGAGGTGGTGCGGCCGCACGAGGTGACGATTGTGGCCCGGCAAGTGCGGGACACGCTGGAGCCGGTTCCGGCCGGAAACACCAAGGTGGAACTGATTGAGGACGGGGTCCACAGTGCGGAGGCGATGTTTCAGATGGCGCACGAGGAGAATCGCTTCCTGACGTGGATCTTGCGCCTGGTCTTTGCGTTTTTGATGGGGATCGGGCTCAGTCTCATCTTTCATCCGCTCAAGGTTCTTGCCAGTGTCATTCCGTTGGCTGGCAGCTTGGTCGGGGCGGGCACGGGATTGGTGGCCTTCCTGTTGGCGGCGGCCCTGTCCAGTGCCACCATTGCGCTGGCTTGGTTGGCGTTCCGGCCGCTCATCGGGGTGCCGTTGCTGGTGGTCACTGTGGGCTTGTTTGTCGTTGTGGGTCGGCGCATGAAACGGGCCAGCCAAGTTGCCTGACCTGGGTTTCAACGGGCCATTTTGCGATTCCGCTTGCCCTTTGATCCTTGCGCTTGCAGACTCCAACGGGTATGCATCCTGACAACCTCGCCATTGTTCAAGAAGTCAACCGTTCTGGTTCCTGGTTCGCCGCCCGCAAGATCGTTCCGGTCTGGGCGCGGTTGGTGGTGACGCCGGAGACGGTGGTGAGTCGCGAGGGTGAACTCCAGGCCAAGCCGGGGGATTGGGTCTGCCGGGGCGTCGCCGGTGAATACTGGGTCCAGGCGGAATCCACGCTGCGCGCCAAGTATGGGGAGACCGGTCAAGTTTCGCGGGATGGTCAGGGCTTGGAGTGGGCCGAGTTCTCTCCGCTCCCGGAGAGTTCGGGCGTGATGGCGGCGCAGGTGGGGCACGAGTTTGTGGTTCACTCCGGGTGGGGCGTGTTGTCCGGGAAGCCGGGCGACTACCTGCTCAAAAAGTTGAGTGAACGTGACATCGAGTTTCCCGCGGATGTCTGGGTGGTGGATCAGGCTCTCTTTCAGTCGACCTATCAGGCGATGCCGGGTCTCTGATTCCTTCACTTTGTTTGGCGTCTGAGCCAGAGAGGCGTAAAGTGCGGGTCGATGGTTTTCGACGCGCTTCGGAACAGAAGTTTGCTGCTGCTGGCGGTCTTGGTCGTCTCCTCATGCCGGGAGGAGAGGGCGAAGATGGCGCAAAGCGGGCCTCCCTCCCAGCAGGAGTTGGTGGCGGAACTCTTCCGGGAACCGGTGAGGAATCCGTCCGAGGGCTTTGCGTATACCGGGGCGGAATCGTGTCGGGGGTGTCATCAGGCGGCCTATGAGGAGTGGCGGCAATCGACGCATTTTGCCGCCATGCAGCACGCCACGGAGGAGACCGTGCTGGGCGATTTCAGTGGGGTGGAGTTTGAGCATTTCGGGCACAAGTCGCGATTTTTTCGGAAGGACGGTGGTTTTTGGGTAAACACGGAAGATGGGGAAGGGAGGCGTCGGGATTTCCCGATTGCCTACACCTTCGGGATTGAGCCGCTGCAGCAGTATCTCATCGAGTTTCCGGGGGGGCGATTCCAGGCCTTGCAGATTTGTTGGGACACCCGCCCTGCGGCGGAGGGTGGTCAGAAGTGGTTTCATTTGTATCCGGGTGAGGAGATTCCTCCGAGTGACCCGCTGCATTGGACGAGGCGCCACTTCAATTGGAATTACATGTGCGCGGACTGCCACTCCACCAACCTGGCGAAGAACTATGACAGCGGGGAGGGAGTGTATCGGACATCCTGGTCTGATTTGAACGTGGCCTGTGAGGCCTGTCATGGACCGGGTTCCCGGCACATTGCCTGGGCGCAATCGGGGGCGATGGCCAACGGCGAGAGCGGTGCCGGGTTGCTGGTGGCGTTGCGGGAGCCTCAGCCTGGTGCCTGGGGGCTGGACGCGGAGACGGGACAGCCGAAGCGTTCGGTGCCGCTGACGTCGCAAGTGCAGTTGGAGACGTGTGCTCCCTGTCATTCCCACCGCCAACCACTGCAGGCCCAGAGATTTATGGGGCAGCGTTATCTGGACAGCTATGTGCCCACGCCGTTGACGCGGGTTCACTACCACGGCGATGGTCAGATTCACGAGGAAGTGTATGAATACGGCTCCTTCGTTCAGAGCAAGATGCACCACAACAACGTGCGGTGCACGGACTGCCATCATCCCCACACGATGCGCCCGCTCGCGGAGGGGAATCTGCTGTGTGTGCGTTGTCATCAGCCGGCCAGATACGACACCGCAGCGCATCACTTTCATGCGGCAGGTTCCGCTGGGGCTTCGTGCGTGGAATGTCACATGCCCTCAAAGAATTACATGGTAGTGGACAAGCGGCACGATCATAGCATCCGGATTCCCAGGCCGGATTGGAGCCTGCAATACGGAACGCCGAACGCCTGCAACAATTGTCACAAGGACCGGGACACCGGCTGGGCCGCCGAGGCGTTTGTGAAATGGTGGGGGGAACGGGACCGGCCCGGTTATGGTGAGGTTCTGGCCCGGGGGCGAAGGGACGTGCAAGTCTGGGAAAAAGAATTGGCGGCGTTGGCGCGGTCTGGAGCGACCCCATCGATCGCACGGGCCAGTGTCTTGGATCTGATGGAGGAGGGGCCGTCGGAGCGGTCGATCGCTTTGGCGCGGGAAAAACTGGATGACCCGGATCCCATGGTCAGGCGGCAGGCGGTGACGTTTCTGGAACAGCTTCCTTTGGGACAGCGTTGGGAGGCTTTGTCCAGGATGTTGGTGGATCCGCTGCGCGCGGTGCGCGTGGAGGCGGGCCGAGTTTTGGCGGGCGTGCCCCGGGAGGGAATCAGCGAGGGGGCGCTCAAGGCCTTGAACAGTGCCGAGTCGGAGTATGTGGAGATGCAGGAGGCGGTTGCCGATGTGCCGGAATCCCGGCTTGCCCTGGCGGAATTCTATCTGGCCAAGGGGGAGCCCGGAAAAGCGGAGGCATGTTATCGACGCGCCATAGTTCTGGATCCGTTGTTTGTCCCGGCCCGGGTGAATTTTGCGGAGTTTCTCTTTGCCAACGGTCGGCTGGCGGAGGCGGAACCGGTATTGCGCGAAGGGGTGACCCTGCAGCCGGGAGACGGCTATGCCCATGAATCTTGGGGACGTTATCTGATCCGGGCGAAGCGTTATCGGGAAGGGGTGGACGCGCTGCGGAAGGCGGTGGAACTGATGCCCGGCCGGGCGGACCTCCATTACTTCATCGGGGTCGGGTATCATACCCTGGGAACATTTGATGAGGCGTTGCCGTATCTCCGAAAAGCGATGGAGCTGGAGCCGCGCAATCAGGAGTATGCCGGGGGCGCGGCCGCCATTTGCCGGGAAGCCGGTCGTGAGGACTTGGCTCAGGAGTTTTTGTCGCGCTCCGCTCAGTGAGTGCCGAACAGGCTCCACGCAAAGACGGCGAGGAGGAGAACCGCGGTGATCCACCAGATCCAGGCGATGTTTTTCGGTTTCAGCGGGTTTCCGAACTCTTCGCGAACGAACGCATCGTAGTCGAATTCGTCGTCGTCCTGTTCTCTGGCGCAACGGCGACATCCAGAGGTGCCGACCCGGACGGACTCGCCGCAGCCGGGGCAGATGTAGCGATCTTGGGGCGAGAGGGACATGGAAAAGGGTGGGGCGATTGACGTTGTCGTGCGATCTGCCGGCGTGACGCGCGGGTGCAGGTTGGATCGAATCTTTTGAATTGTTATGGAACGGGTGATGCGATACAAGTCTATGGATTTTGTGATCCGAGTTTCGATGACGGGGCTTGTTCCGGCTTCCCTTCTTTCGTTTGTCGCGATGGCTTATGGTCTGGGCGGATTCGGTTCCGTTTGGGCGCAGGAGGCATCGAGTGAAGTCGTGGGCATTTGGGAGGCGAGTGTTGCCCCTGGAAAGAGGGAGCCGTTGGTGCCGCTGCTCTTGCCGTCGGCATCGGGAGGCGGGAAGGTGGGGACGGTGATCGACGCGGGCAGGATCACGTCCGCATGGTTTGGGACGTTTCCGGATCCGGCGGACACTGCGGTGTGGTGGCCTCGCGGAGGGCTTGGAGTGGGTCGGGCGCTGTTTGGCAGCCCGGTGGAGGGGGCGGCAGATTGGACCTATGGCCCGGTGTTTCGCGGGGCGCCGTTTGCGGGACCGGTCCTGGAGTCGTTGCTGAAGCCGGGGGATTCGTTGGCGGTGATTCCGCTGTGGACGGTCGGGGAGTTTTTGGGGGAAGCGTCAGCGGCAGGAGTGCAGACCGCCGCCGTTCCGGGAAAGGCCGATGAGGTGAGCTTTCCGGGAGGGGCGGTTTGGGCGGCGAAACCGGAGGGGGGCGAGGCGCGTTGGGTGGTTGCGACCTCGACGGACCCGGCTTCGGACAACGTCGGGGGAACGGTGGTGCAAGAGGTGAACCGCCCCGTCATTTATCGGCGGAGTGCTCAGGCGACTTCGGCGCGGCGACTGATGTTCACTGGGTCGGCGCGACTCACCACCGGGGCGTTTCCGATTCAGCCGACCCCGGTGGGGGCACCGGAAGAGTTGTGGAATCCGGTGTTTCGGCCGGACGGGAGGGAGTTCACCCTGGCTTCGACGCTCGGCATTTTCGGGCGTAGCGCCTCCACCGGGTTGGCGACTGGTCGGAGTGTGGAAACGGCGGATCGGTTGGTGATCTGGTCGCCCGATCTCCAGGCTTGGGAGCAGTTTTATTACCAGACGGCTCGGCCGGTCGGGTGGAAGTCGGTGTTGGGGCGGGCGGTGAATCCGGCCGCGGTCAAGGTGCCGGCCGGGGCACCCTTTTTTGTGATTCGGCCCGCTTCGTTGCCACCGATCGTGCTGCGGCTGCCTACGGTCTCATCGGCCGTGAAGACCAGTCGGTCCCTGTTCGCCCAAATCATCGATCGGGACCGGGACCGGCTCGCGGATGGATGGGAGAAGGCGCATGGGAGTGCTGATCTTGCCATGCAGCCGGGAGCCGACCTGGATGAGGATGGATTGACCAACTTGGCGGAGAGTCTGTTGGGTGGGAATCCCCGGATGTTCGACGCGCCGGGACGGCCGGTCTTGCAGGTTCGCCCGGTCACCGGCGGGGGCGAGGAGGTTTGGGTGCGGGTCGCCACCGTGTCCGGGTGCCGTTATCGGGTGGAGCGGCGGATGGCCGGGGCGACGGGGTGGACGCAACTCGGGAGTGTTCTCGCGGGGAACAACCAGATTCTGGAGGTCAAAGATCCGGTCGTCTTGAATGCCGCGCAGCGGATTCCCCGGTTTTACCGGACGGTGGCGCTGACCCCTGCGGACAGCGACGGGGATTTGGTGTCGGACTGGGAAGAGCAGAGCGTGTATGGCACGGATCCGGCTGTGCGGGACACGGATCGGGATGGGACCCTGGATGGCGCCGAGTTGCGGGCGGTCGGAAGGGATCCGCTGGATTATTACGACGGCCAGACCGTGGTGTTCACGGTGGATCCTCTGACGAATGGTCCGGTGACGCCCCCGGGTCAGTGGGTGAGGCAGGCCATCGCTTTTCGGGTGAAGGCAGGGAAACGTTCCTTGGCCAACGCCCCGGTTACGTTCGCAATCACCCGGGGTGGTGGGATGTTGTCTTCAGTGGCGGGGGGCGATTCCGGAACGGCACAGACCGTATCGGTGCGGACGGATTCGGCGGGAGTGGCCCGGATTTACCTCAAAGCGGGCAATTCTCCGGGGCGGATTGAAGGGAGTGTGACCGCCCGGGTCAAGGGGAGTGAGGGCGTGGTGCAACTTTACAGCGGGGCCTGGCTTGCTCACTGCAGTGGGAACCTCGCCCTGCCGGCGACCGGGCTGGTGCGCTGGTTTCGACCGGATGATGGGGTGACCCTGGGCGGAACGGGCGGGCAAGTCGTCGGCTGGAAACCGGTGGGGGGCGCGGTTGGAAGTAATGCGACGGCGTCGACGGATTCCGCTCCCCGTCGGGTGAGTGAACAGGGATGGACTTGGATTCAGTTCACCGGGAAAGAGAAGATGGATCTCGGATCCGTGCTTCCCGACAATTCGTTTCATGCCTGCTTTGTGGCGGTGCCCACGGGTTCACGCACTGCGGCTCCCGCCAGCGTTGCCGCCGCCGGGGTGGATGCTGGAACCAAGGGGCAGTTCTACCTTTTGGCGGGCGGCACTGTTCCCGGAGAAAGGGTGTTGCTCTATGATCCTCCGGCGCGACCGGCCAGCCGGACGTTTTCCACGTGGGAGCAGACCGATTTCAGGTTTCATCCTGATTATTTGAATGGTCCTTCGGGGGAAGCGTATTGGCGTTGGACACGACCCTACGCTTTTTCGGCGCGGCCAAGTCGGTTTGATGTGACGACAGGTTTCCGGCTCAGTCCGTTGCCGGCGGGCATCTATCGGGGACCCGGGACCGGCACCGTGGCCGGTCTATTCGTTGCCAGTTTGGGCAATCATTTTGCGAATTACCGGACCACCTACGAGGCCACCACGACTTCAGAGACTGAGCTTCTGGGGCTGGTCGTCGCGCGGGAGCGGTTTTACCGGGTGAGCGCCACCACTTGGCGTGGCACCTCGGAAAGTTCCGCGTTTGGTGGGGTTCCCCGCATGGATTATTCCAAGGTGGGAGATTCCAGCTTTGGTTTCTCCATGGGGACGCAGACGAGTGGAGCCTTTGAGCTGGCGGAGTTTTGGAAGCCGGCGGTCTGCGCTCCCGCCGTGCGATCGGACGCCGGGGGCGCTCTGCCGAAGGCGGCGGTCCTCGTCTCGGTTCGTCTTCAGAACCGGATTCCGGTGATTGATACCGGTGGGCTGCGTCGATCCGCCGGATCCGTCTCTCTGTCCAAAAGCCCGTTGGTGCGCGGGCCTCGTTTCCTCGGTGGTTGGGAAGGGGAGGGGAATGGATTTCAAGGACGAGTCGGCGATCTCCTGCTTTACAATCGGGACCTGAGCGATGAGGACCGACAGACCGTGGAAGATGTTTTGGCCGCGTCGTATCGCGGGGTGTTTCTTGCGGACCGGGACCGGGACGGACTTCGCGACTGGTGGGAGCGGGCGTTCTTCGGGAACTCGGCGGGCAACGCTCGTGGGGATTTCGACGGGGATTTGATGAGCAATCTGGAGGAACAGACCTGGGGCACGGATCCGGCGGCGGCGGACACGGATGGCGACGGTCTCAGCGACAAGATCGAAGGGGCGGCCAAAACCAATCCGTTGACGTGGGATTCGGATTTGGACGGGCTTGGGGATGCGGTCGATTCGCTCCCGCGCGATTCCCGCAATGGACGGGCGGATGCCAACGCAAACAGAATTCCCGACGGGGTGGATGCGCTCCTCGCGGACCGGTCGTTGCTCGATACGGATGGGGACGGGCTCTGTGATTTGGTCGAGGCAGGATGGCTTCTGACGAGTGCGGTGCAGGCGGACACGGACGGCGATCTGGTGAACGACGGTGACGAGGTTCAAGCTGGAACCAATCCGCTCGCCCCGTGATGCCGACCTTGAAGAATTGGCAACGGGGCCTATGAATTCGCCGGGGGACGGGCGGCGGGAAGACCGATGAGCAGATCGACCTCGTCGAGGGCATCGGCGAGGCGGTTGAGTTCAGTGATCTGCGGTTGGTAGCGGAGCCGGTGTTCGTCGCAGAGACGGTGAAGCGGGTCGAAGAGATGGATAAAGTCGTCGAAGAATCCGTTGACCTCCCGGGTGAGTTCCTCTTTGACGGCGATGTTCAGCTGATCCCGTTCAGCCTCGAAATGTTCTGCGAGGAGTTCGACCAAGGTGCGGCTGTTGCGGCGGGCGAACAGGGCGCCTCCGATGGCGGCGAGGACGGCGACGATGGCGGCGAGGAGTGAGGCGGTGGTGTGTTGGGCGGTGGGAAGGACGTGGAAATGGATCAGGCAAGCCGCGGTGCCGATGGCGGCGAGACCCCCGGCGGTGAAACCGGCCAGGACACTGCGGCGGGACGCGAGACGCCGGTTGAGGAGGGCGCTGAGCTGCAGTTTGGAGATTTCGCCCGCGAGCGTGGCGAGGAGACGGGACCGGAGGTGTTCCCGTTGGGGAGTCCACTCGGGTTCACCGGATTCCGTGCCGACCCGGAGGCGGAAATTGAAGTGTTCCTGCATGTTTTCGGCGAGGCGACGCCAAAGGTCCTGCAGATCCTCGGCAATGGCCGAGGCGGCGGTTTCGGCTTCGCGGCGGGCGACTTCGGTGAGACCGTTGAGGATTTCTTTCTCGATGGCATCCGGGGAGCCCTGGCGATCCTGGGGGGCAAAGCCGAGGTGATCTTGGAAACGCCGGGTGGCCCGCATGGCGTTGGCGACGTATTCGCTGTCGATGAGACGGCGGAGGGCTCCGGCGCGATGGAGGGTGCGGTCGCGTTGGGTGGAGACTTCGGCGCCGAGTCCTCCGATCAATTCTTCATCGGCCTTGAGGATGCGGGCCCCCGCCTCGAGTTTTTCCTGGGCTTGGCGGAGGACGACCCGGGCGGAGCGGCTGGCGTTGCCGAGTTTTTGTTCGCGGATGCGGGGAGAATCGACGACCCCGGCGATATGGGCTTCGAGGTGCTCGAAACGGCTCTCCTTCCAGAGGCGTTCCTTGTCGAGCGCGGTGGTTTTGGAGAGGAACGCCTTTTTGCCGGAGACGGGGAAAATGGGGAAGATGGTGCCGAGTCGTTGCTTGGAAGTGACCTTGATGTGCTCGATGATGGCCTCGATTTCATCGGGCTCGCGGAGGTCGCACTGCTGGAGGGCGAAGATGATGTTTTTGTACCACTGCTGATGGATTTTTCCGAGGAGAGACCAGGCGCTGGCCCCCCAGGGATTGACGACGGAGAAGGTGAAGATGACGAGGTCGGCCATCGGGATGAACCGTTCCGTGATCTCCTGGTGATGCTCCATGATCGAGTTGGTCCCCGGGGTGTCGACGATGTTGAAATCCTTGAGGAATTCGTTAGGACGGTAGAGCTCGGTCAGGGTGTCGGTGATGCAGATGTCCTTTTCGTAGGCGCCGTATTTGAACAGGCAAATCTCCGAGGTCATCGGGAGAGCGGCGGTTTCGCAGAAGGATTGGCCGAAAAGGGCGTTGAGCAGGGTGGATTTGCCGGCATTGACCTCTCCGACGACGACGAAGAGGAAGGGTTCCCTCAGGCTTTGGAGGAGGCTTTGGAGGAGAAGATACTGGACGCGATCGAGTTCGATCTCCTCGACGAGCTTGGACAGGCCATAGATGGCGGACCCGAGGCGGCCGCGGGTGTCGAAGTAGGCGTCTCCGAGTTGGGCTTCCATCACGGAATGCGGGGGGCGCGGGCGAAAGGCCCGGAAGCCGGGGTGAGGTGCGGGCAACGATTCGTTTTCACGAGGTCAGGGAGCGGTGGTGCCGGCCTTTTGTCCAAGCGCGATCAGTTGGGAGACGGTCACGAAGCGAAATCCTTTGGCGAGCAGGCGGTCGAGGGCGGACGGCATGGCATCGATGGTGGGTTTGTGGATGTCGTGAGCCAGGAGGATGGCGCCTGGGCGGGCTCCGGCGACGAGGCGATCGGCGACGACGGAGACGCCTGGGCGTTTCCAGTCCTCCGGATCGACGGACCAGATGATGGAAGGGTAACCGAATTCGGATTTGATGAGGGCCTTGAGGTTGGCGTTGGTGGCGCCGTAGGGGGGACGGAAGAGGGTGGGAGTGACGCCGGTAGCCTTGACGATGGCATCGCGGCTGTCGTTGAGTTCGCGGCGCAGGGCATCCGTGGAAAGGTTTGTGATGTTGGCGTGGGTCCAGGTGTGGTTGGCGATTTCGTGGCCTTCGGCGGTGATGCGCTTGAGGATCTGGGGATAGGCCTGGGAGTTGGAACCGACAACGAAGAAGGTGGCTTTGATGTTGCGCTGTTTGAGGAGGTCGAGAAGGCGCGGGGTGTTGGAGGGGTGAGGTCCGTCGTCGAACGTCATGGCGATGAAGGGCTCGGGGACGGGGACGGACGAATAGGTGGTCTGCGGGTAAAACGGTTTTCCGGGAAGATGAGGTGCCTGATTCCAACCGGGTTTGGCGGCGTATTTGGCATTCGCGTCTTGATATCCCTTGCGCCAAGCGCCGGGTTTGGTGGCGGAGGGACCGGCGACCTGGCAAGCGGGCAGGAGGGCTGCGGAGAGGAGAGCGAATGGGAGGAAGAGGCGGGCCGGGAACATGGGCAACAGTGGATGCGGGAGGGCGGACGGCGAGAATGTAACTGGAGCTGGCGGGGAATTCAATGCTGGCCTGGGATTTTGCGGGGTTGGACGGAAGAGAGGGAAAAAATGCTAGAAGAAAGGGGAGAGGGACACTAGCATGCATGCCATGGGTTGGGGCGAGAAGAACGGGATGACACCGATGATGCAGCAATACACCGCGATCCGGCGGAACTTGCCGGACGACGTGTTGTTGATGTTCCGGTTGGGGGACTTTTACGAGTTGTTTTTTGAGGACGCCAAGGAAGCGGCACCGATCCTTGACGTGGCGTTGACCAAGCGGAACGGGATGCCGATGTGCGGGGTTCCGCATCACGCGGCGCAGGGATACATCGGACGGTTGGTGAAGGCCGGGAAACGCGTTGCGATCGCGGAGCAGAAGGGAGAGGCGCAACCGGGAAAAATTGTGGAGCGCGAGGTGACCCAGGTGATCAGTGCGGGGACAATCGAGGACGCGAATCTGCTCGAGTCGGACCGCCCCAACTACCTGGCAGCGGTGTTGCGTCAGGGGAATGTGTTTGGGCTGGCGCTGTTGGATCACACCACCGGAGAGTTCCGGGTGGCGGAGTTTGGGGACGGCGTGGCCCTGGAGGATGAACTGGCGCGGGCACGGCCCTCGGAAATCCTGGTGAGTGAGGAACAGCACGGGGACTGGGAAATCACCGGGGTTCGTTCCTATGACGGCTACGCGTTTCTGGCGGACCAGGCGCAGCATTTGTTGAAGCGCCATTTCAAGGTGCACAGTCTGGATGGATTCGGGTGCGGGGGGATGACGGCAGCCATCGGCGCGGCGGGGGCGATCCTGCATTATCTGGGGAGCCAGATGCGCCGTGACCTGTCGCACCTTCAGCGGTTGCGTCCGTGGATTGGGGAGCGGCATGTGTTGATTGACGCCGCCAGCCAGGCGAATCTCGAGCTGACGCAGTGTCGGGCTGGCGCGAAGCACACGCTGTTGCACGCGCTGGACCGGACGCGGACGCCGATGGGGGCCCGCACGTTGCGGGACTGGGTGCTGCGGCCGCTGCGGGATCTGGAAACGTTGCAGGCGCGTCAGGGCTTGATTGGGGCGATGGTG
The DNA here is from genome assembly GCA_003402735.1 of Verrucomicrobiota bacterium. Taxonomy (GTDB): domain Bacteria; phylum Verrucomicrobiota; class Verrucomicrobiia; order Verrucomicrobiales; family DEV007; genus V1-115. Next base: position 37,412 of record QQNE01000012.1, on the reverse strand, counting down.
GGGCAGCCTTTTGTTCTCAACCAGATCCAGGAAGGCCTGCGTCAGGTGCGGGATTTGGAGCGGATTGTGGCGCGTTTGAGTCAGGGGTCCGGGAGTCCGCGGGACCTGCAGACCCTGGGGACGAGTCTGGCGGAGATGCCGAATGTGAAGGCCCATGTGGAGGCTCTGGGATCGGCCGAACCGTTGGTGAAACAGTTGGCGCCGCGTTTGCGGGCGTTTCCCGAGTTGGTGGAGTCTTTGGCCGTGGCCCTCGTGGAGGAGCCGCCGGTCTCCGCCAAGGAAGGAGGGATTTTCCGGGACGGCTTCAGCGCGGAACTGGATCAGCTCCGGGCGGCGTCGTCGCAGGGGAAACAGTGGATCGCCGACCTGCAGGCCAAGGAGATCGAGCGGACCGGGATCCGGTCTCTCAAGATCAAATACAACGCGGTGTTCGGCTATTTCATCGAAATCACCAAAGCGAATTTGGATGCGGTGCCGACCGATTACATCCGCAAGCAGACCACCGTGCAAGGGGAGCGGTTCATCACGCCGGATCTGAAGACGATCGAGGACAAGATTCTGGGGGCGGACGAGCGGGCGCGGCAATTGGAGGCAGAGGAGTTCGCGTTGTTGAGGGAATCGGTATTGGAACACCGGGAGGAAATTCAAGACACGGCAGCGGCGCTGGCGGAGCTGGATGTGCTTTCCGGATTGGCGGAAACGGCGCGGCTCTTCCGCTACACGAGACCGGAGCTGAACGAGACCCGGAATCTGGTGATTGTGAACGGTCGTCATCCGGTGTTGGACCAGAACATCGGGGAGGAGAAATTCGTTCCCAACAGCACGTTGTTGGATGGGGAGAAGAACCGGTTGCTGCTGATCACCGGGCCGAACATGGCAGGCAAATCGACCTACATCCGGCAGGTGGCCCTGATCACCTTGATGGCACAGATCGGAAGTTGGGTTCCGGCGGAGCGTGCGGAAATCGGACTGGTGGACCGAATCTTCACGCGGGTCGGGGCCAATGACGATTTGTCCCGGGGGCAATCGACTTTCATGGTGGAGATGAATGAGACGGCGCTCATCGTGAACAACGCCACGGCAAACAGCTTGGTCATCCTGGACGAGATCGGACGCGGAACTTCGACGTTCGATGGACTTTCGATTGCCTGGAGCGTCGCGGAATATCTTCACGACGTTTTGGGGCCGCGGACCTTATTCGCCACCCACTACCACGAATTGACAGCGCTTTCGCTGGAGCGTCCCGCGGTGCAAAATTACCACGTTGCGGTGCGGGAGTGGAACGATGAGATCGTGTTTCTCCGCCGGGTGGTTGCGGGGCCGGCGGATCGCAGCTACGGCATTCAGGTGGCCAGGTTGGCCGGGTTGCCCACTCAAATTGTGGAACGGGCCAAGGAAATTTTGGGTGGCCTGGAGGGCGGCGGAGCCTCGGTTGCCGCGTCGGTCGTGGTCCGGGAGCAAGAGGAATCGTTGCCGGCTGTGGGTGCGAAACCGGGTGGGCCACGACCGCGGAAAGCGGCAACGCTGCCGGGCGGTTCGGAGACGGCGCAGCTTTCGCTGTTCAGCTGAGACCCGCGTTGCGGCGCAGAATCCACTCCAAGCCGATGCATCCGAGGAACAGGAGCAGGAGAGGCCACTTGTCCCAGAGTTTGAGATCCTGGCGCTCCTGCACCGTTTCGCTGGGAGCACCGAATCGGTCCATCAGTCCGTGGATGTCGGTGACCGGGGCCAAGCCGCCGTTGGCGAGCTGCGTGAGCTGAGCGAGGGAATCGTGGTCGGCGGTGAGTTCGGCGAATTCAACCGGGCTGCGGGTGCGGGAGATGAGGAGCGGCGTTTCGACCGAGACGAGACCGGACTCCTGCCGGGAGCGCTCCACGGCACCGCCCTCGAGCACCAGTTTGTATTCTCCCTCGGTGGCGATCGGTTCCAGAGCGCAGTCGAACATGCCGTTGGAACCTTCGCGGTAGGTGAGTTGTTGCCGTTGCAGGCGCTGGATTCCCCGGAACAGACTGACGTAGACGCCGCCACCGGTCACCGGCTGCAGATTGCGGTCCAGGATGCGTGCGGTGACCTGGATCGGGGAATTGGGGGTGTAGGAGAGTTGATCGGTTCCAAGCCGGACAAACTCGCCTCCCGACCGGAGGTTTTCTCCGGTGCCCCAACGGAGGATTTGGCCCCAGAACTTGTGGTGGTAGGTGTCGCCGATCCCATAACGAAACCGCCACGTGCTGTCGAAATTGAGGAGCACGACTCGTCCCAGCCCGAAGCGGTGGGTGACGAGCAGGGCATTTTTTTGTTCGAGTTCGCGGCGGCGGGCGAGCTGTTCCAGGGCCGCCTCGACATCCCCCGGAGCGCCGGAGAATGAGGGGGTGCCGTCGAGGGCCGTGACGGATTCGGGCACGGCGTAAGCGAGGACTTCCGCTCCCTCCTTGACCGCTCCGGCGGGACAGCGCCAGGGGAGCGAGGGCATTCCGGCCCAGATTTGACGGTTGACGGATCCGCTGAGCGATTGCTGGAGAATGGGGCTGGTCTGCCCGGCCTGGGTCAATTCCACCCGGAACGGTTCGAGCGAGATCTCGGATGTCGCGTCTGGCCGGGACACGGGGAGCAATTCTTGAAAACTGGCATTCTGCACGGCGTGCGGGAGATAGCGGGGACCGGCGACGAACACGAGAAGGCTGCCGCGCTCGGCCACGGCTTGACGGATGGCTTTCCAAGTGGCGTCGTCGATGGCGGCGGGCGGGATATCGCCCAGGATGATGGCGTCGAACTTTCGCCATTCGGCGGCATTCTCTGGCAGCTTGGTGGCCTCGGCCTGGCCGAATGGGCGCGCAGCGGAGGCGGCGATCGAGGGGCGATCCCCCTGGCCAGTGATCTTGTCCGGGTTGAGCAGGACATACTGGAGGTGCACGGATTTGTCCCTTCCGTAGAAAAGGTTGCGGAGGTAGCGGAATTCCCAACGGGGGAAATTATCGACGAGGAGGACGTTTGTGCGGTCGTCGGTGACCGCGCATTTGAACTCCCATCGGTTGTTGTTGGAGAAGAGTTCACCTTGGATGGGTTCGAGTTCGACGCGGTAATCGATGATTCCTTTCTCCGGCGGAGCGTGGGCAAAGCGGAGTTCGGTCCGGTATTGCGCCTCTGGAACATCGAGGATTTCTTCGTCCACCGCCTTGTTGGCGGCGAAGAGTTGGGCGCGGACCTTCTGGCCTTGCAGGCCGTCCAGCTTGACTTCGGCCCGGACGCCGACGCGGTCTCCCAGGTAAATGGATTGCGGGGCGGTGACTCGGATGACGGAGGCGTCCCGGGGACCGATTTGGCTCCCGATGGCGACGGCGCAGAGAGGGGAGCCCTGGGCCCCGAGTTGGCGGGCGGCGTCCTCCGGGGGGATCTCGGTGTTGTGACGGCCGTCGCTGAGGAGGAGCACGCCCCCCAGAGCCTCGGCCGGGACCTTGGCGATCGCCTCTTCCAGGGCGGTGCTGAGGTCGGTATCCTGGCGGAAGCGGGCGGTGTCGGACGGTGGCGTGAGCGGTCCTCCCTGGAGCCAGGCCTCGCCGTCGAAGTCGGCCACTTCGTGACCGAATCGGATGAATCGGACGGAGTAACGAGCTTTGAGGGCATCGACGACAGACCGACCCGAAGCGTCTTTCTGGAGGAGGGAGCGGCGTGCGATTTCGGCGCGCGGTTGGGCGACGGCCTTGTCGATGAGCTGGCGCTGCTCGTTGGAGAGATTGCGGTAAAAGACCTCGTCGAGTTGGCTGATGAGGAGGGGGAGTTGGCGCAACACGAGGGAGATCTGATCTTCGGCGGCCTGGAGTTGGCCGATGACGGCGGTGTGGTTCTTGGCCTCAGCTTGGCGGCGGGCTTCTTCAAGCGATCGGGGAAGCTGTTCCTGGAACGGGCGCTGCAGATCTTGAACTTGGCGGAGCAGGTTGGGGTCGCCGTGGGCCGCAGCCGCCGCTTTTGCGAGGAGCTCGAGGGCTTCGGGGAGCTTGGGCCGGATCGACTCGATGGAGGCGGTGAGCCGGGCGGCGTGGCTCTGAACGAGTTGCTCGAGGAGATTCGGGTCGGATCCCGAGGGAGCGGTGAGGGCTTGCCGCAGACCGGAGAGTTCGGCTTGCCAAGAGCGGTTTGAGCGGAGGAGCGGTTGGAGATCGGGCCGATTGGCGATCGCTTCTGGGGCGAAGAGTCGGGCGATGGCGAGTTGACCGCTGATGGTGTTTTGCTGATCGGTCAGCTGCATGGATTCGGAGTCATCGACCAGGACCACGACCTCGCGGCTGATCTCGCGTTGGGTCATCCGGGAGAGGACAGGTTGAACCAGGATGAGAAGCAGCGTGGTGAGGGCCGCGAGGCGGAGGGCGAGCAGGGTGCGGCCGCGGCCCGGGGAGAGGAAGGTGCGCTCGAAGCGGTAGAGCCACTGGATGACTTCGAAGGAGAGGGCCCCGAGAAAGGCGCAGAACCAGAGGGACCAGCTGGTTTCGAGAAGGACGAACCGGCCGAGGACTTGCCAAGTCAGCCAGATCGCGGTGGAACCGACAGCCACCCGGAACCCGCGGAGTGCGATGGCGCCCCGGCCCCTGGCGTTTTGGGGCGACAAACGGCAGGCCAGCCACCAGAGGCAGAGGGCGCCGAACGCGGCGGACCCCAGGAGGAGGATGGGAATGGTCCCGGGGAGAAGATCGTGGCGGTTGGTGGCGGGGCTCATCTGGCTGCGTTTTGGTCCTCTGCGGACAGAAAATGTTCACTTTGCAACATTCCAGAATTCCGGTTGTCGAAGGAGGGGGCATATGACAACGGCAAGCCAGGCATGGGACGGGGAAGAGTTGCGGCGTTTGCCGAAGCCGATGCTCGAGAAGATGCGGGGTCTGATCCGCCAAGTGCGGCGGGTGGCGATTTGCAAGGGGGTGCTCGCGGTCGCCGCGACCGGGATGGCTTGTTTGCTTTCCATTATGGCGGTGGACGCGGCGGTCACGATTTTTTCGCCTGTCATGCGATGGGCGTTGAGCTTGGTCGGTCTGACGATCACGGCGGCGGCCGGGTGGTGGTGGGTGTTTCGACCGGCCACGCAACGCATCACGCTGGCAAGCATCGCCCGGTTTGTGGAGCGAAGGCATCCCGAGCTTCAGGAGACATTGTCGAGCGCGATCGAGTTGTTGACCAGCGATGATCCGGACGAGATCCGAGGCTCCCGGGAACTGATCGGGGAGGTGGTCAAAGCGGCGGAACGGGAAGCGTCCCGGGTCTCCCCCTCCCGTGAGGTGGACACCGCCGCGATGCGAAAGAGCGCGGTGGTCTCCCTGAGCATGGTGGGCATCCTGGCCCTGGTCTTTACCCTCTGGCCCAGCCCGGCGCGGCGGTTGGTCATCCGTGCGGTGGCCCCGTTTTTGGAGGTGGGGAACGCCTATGCGGACACGTTGGTGGTGGAACCCGGAGACATTCGGGTCGCCAAAGGCGCGGATTTGCAGGTCAAGGCCAGCGTGAAACATCCGCGCTTGAACCGGGCCACGGTGCGTCGGTTGGATGCCGGGTCCAAGGTGGAAGGGGTTGAACGGATGACCTTCCGGCCCGGAGAGGGGGAGCGGCGGGAGTTTGCCATGACCTTTCCGAACGTCACGGGAGACTTCAGCTATCGGGTACACGCCGGGAACGCGCTGAGCCGTTTTTATCAGGTGACCGCGGTGGAACCGCCTCGTGTCGAAGCCCTCTCGTTGCGGATTGAGCCCCCTGTTTACACGGGGCTGGCGGCATCGGCACTGGAGTGGAAGGGGGAAGAGATCGTGGTTCCCGAGCACGCAAACGTGACCTTTCAAGCCAAGCTGAACCGCGATGCCGGAGAGGCGAAGTTGATGTTGGGCGAGAAACTGCTACCCCTGGAGGATCCGGTGCGGCAGGGGGGCTGTTCCTGGGTTGTCGGGGTCTCCAAGGGGCTTCAGGCGGACTGGCGGATTGAGTTGAAAGATGCGGAGGGCTTCGGCAATGACCCGACCCGGGGAAGCATCCGGGCCCGTCCGGATCAGAATCCCGGGGTGCGGATCCTGTCGCCGGAAGGCCAGGAGTTGAAAGTGCGCCCGGACGAGATGATTCCGCTGCGGTATGCGGTTTCGGAGGATTACGGGTTCAGCCGATCCGAGCTCGTCGTGGCGATCGACGGCAAGCCAGACCCCGTGATTTTGCCGCAGGAACTTCCGATTCGGGCCGGTGAAGGCTGGGAAGGAGGCACCACGTTGGAGTTGGCCCCGCTCGGCGTGGTCAGTGGCCAAGTGCTCAGGGTGCGTGTCCGGGTGGCGGACAATTTGCCGGAGCACCTGCAAGGGCCGCAGATCGGGGAGAGCGAGCCGTTGGTGATCCGTTTGGACAACGGGGCCAAGGTCATGGTGGAGCAGGTGGTGCAGAGCCAGCAGCAGGAGATGCAGCGCGAGCTGAACGAGGTGCGTCGGGATCTTCGGGAGGCCAAGGCTTTGAACGAGCAGCTGCGCCGGGAGATGCAACAGCCCCAGGCGCTGACTCCCCGGGCCCTCGAACGGCTCGACCAAACTCGCAAGGAGATGGCGGCCGCCGAGGAGCGGTTGGAGACCGTGGCGGCGAAGATGGAACCGACCCTGTTCGAGGAGGCCGCTCGCGAGATGGCGGAGATTGCCGAGGAACAGCTGAAACCGGCCCTGGAAAAGGCGGAAATGATTCCGCTTTCGGATTCCAGGGAGGAGAGGTTGGCCAGTTCCACCGAGATTTCCAAGAAGATCGACGAGGCCCTCAAGGCCGTGGATCAGGTCGCAAGTGACTTGAGCAAGGTGGCCAAAGTGGCCGGACAGATGGTTGAGCTCGGCGATCTGGCGAAGCGTCAGGAGGCGCTGGCCCAGTCCGCGGCTGAGCAGATCGAGGAGAACGCGGCCCGGGCGGCGATGGCTGCGGAAAACCCTCAGGCGGAGGCCCAGGCGGAACAGCAGGCCGAGCGGGCGATGCGTGAGTGGCAGCGTCAGCAACAGCAGGTCGAGGCCAAACTGGCGGAAATGCTGAAGGATTCGCCCGAAGCCCTGGCGGAAGTCCTCAAAGAACAGCAGAAAGAGGCGGCGGCGTTGGCTGAGAAATCGCAGCAACTGGCCAAGGAGCAGGAGCAGGTCAAGGAGGCCACAGCCCGGATGAGCGACCCCAAGGGGGCCCCTGCTTTGAAGAGCGAGGTGATGAAGCAGTTGCAATCGGCTCAGGAAGCCATCGCAGCGGAATCTGCCGCGTTGCGCAAGGAGATGACCGCGGATCAGTCCAAAGCCGCCGCAAAGTTTGATCAACTGTTGGCCGATGCCTCCAAGAACGGTTCCGAGGCCGCCAAACAGATGCAGAGAGCGAGTCTGTCCCCGGCCAATGAGGCCGCATCCAAGGCTTTGCGGGAGTTGCGGGAGGCTTCCGAGGCCGCGGCCCGAGCTTCCGCCGCGGAGACGATGCGGCAAGAGGCGCAAGCTGCGTTGGAAAAGGGGCTCTCTCTGCAGGCCGAGACCACACCCGAGATGCGCGACGCCTTGAAAAAGGCGGCCGAGGCGGTCGCCCAGGAAGCGATGGCGGCTCCTCCGGGGACGATGTCGCTGGACAAGATTCGTCAAGCGACGGAACAGGCGGCCCGTCCGCTCGCAGATCCGGGGAAAGCGAGTGCGGAGTCCGTGGCGGAGGCGGGGCGTCAGGCAGTGCAGATGATTCAGGCGATGAAACCTGCCGGGGCACCCGCGCCCGCGGCGGCACCCGAAACGCGGGCCCCAGTGGATCCGGTGATGAGCGCCAAGCTTTCGGATTTGTCGGAACGGCAGGAGAAAGTTGCCGGTGCCCTGGATGCCTTGAACCGCGGGCAGACGAAGGAGGCCCTTGCGGCGCTCCAGGAGGCGATCACCGATGACGCCATGCAACTGGTGGCCCAGGCTGAGTCGATGAAGCGGAGCGCCTCATTGACCCGCCAACAGCAGGCGCAGAGTTTTGCGGATCAGGCGTCCCGCCAATTTCAACAGGCCTTGTCCCAGGCCAAGGCGGCAGAGCAGTTTCTGGAGCAGGCACAGGCAATGGAAGATCAGGCGCAGGCGGCAGCCGCCCGGGCGTCGAATCCCGGCATGGCGCAGGCCGACGCGATGGCCGAAGCGCAGTCGGGCCGACTTCCCTCCGCCCCGGCCAGTCCCGCGGAGCAGCAGCGGGTGGAACAGGCAAGGCAGGCGCAGCAAAGAGCGCAGGAAGCGTTGACGATGGCTTCAGAACGTCTCGCCCAGAGCGGGCAGGCGATGGCGCAAGCGGCGAAGAACCCTCCTCCTTCCAAGCCGAATGCCGCGGCGAAGCCGGCGGTGCCAGTGGCGTCGAAGAATTTGGCGCAAAGTTTTGAGCAGGCCTCTCAGGCGGCCCGAGCGTCGGATTCGGCCCAGGCAGCCGCCGAAGCCAGGCAGGCGGCGCAGTCCCTCTCTCAGATGGCGCGTCAAGCGGCGCAGAGTTTGGGAGGCATGAGCGATGCCGCTTCCGCGAGTCGGCAGGGGCCAGACGACGGCCAGCCGAATGACAAGGCCGCCAACACTCCCGCCAGCCGTGGGGCGGAAATGCGCCCGGGGGAAAATGTGGCCGGGGACGGGGTGCCGCCGGAACTGGCGAAGTTGGGGATCAGCGTGGCGGACTGGGCCCGAATCAAGGGGGCGCTCGGTTCGGAAACGACCAATCAGGCCGGTTCCGGCGCGCCCAAGGAATACCGGGATCTGGTGAGTGACTACTTTCGCATCATGGCCACCGAGGCAAAGAAATGAACCGACTGACCTTGAACTATTTCAGCTTGGCGGTGTTGGCCTTTCAAGGGTTTGGAGGTTTGTCGGTGGCGCAGGTCAAGGACGAGGTCTTTGCGCAGTATCGATCCGAGGTCGACAAGGCGGTGGAGCGCGGTCTGGAGTTTCTAGCCAGCCGCCAGCAGCCCGAGGGCCATTTCAACGATCAGTATGGCAAGTCCAGTGGCATTGCGGGTTTGGTAGGAATGGCGTTTCTCTCCAAGGGACACCTGCCAGGGAGCGGCGTGTTTGGGGAAACCCTCAACCGGAGCGTGGATTATGTCTTGAGTTCGCAGCAGAAGAACGGGTTGCTGGATCGGAACGATTCCGGACACGGGCCGATGTATTCACACAACATCGGGACGCTCTTTTTATCGGAATGTTCCGGCATGGTGGATCCGGCGCGGCAGGATCGGATTGAAGATGCCCTGGCCCGGGCCACGGAGCTGCTGCTGCGGGCCCAAGCCGTGCCCAAGGACGCGAACAATGCGGGGGGATGGCGCTACAAACCGGAGTCCAACGACAGCGATCTGAGCTGCAGCGGATGGGCGCTGATGGCCTTGCGTTCCGCCAAGCTGAACGGGGCGCCGGTTCCTGACGAAGCGATCGCCAAAGCGGTGAAGTATGTGTTTGGCAAGCACGATGCGCGAATGGGGCGTTTTGGTTATACCAATACGGAGTCGCACGCGGAGACCTTGACCGGTTGTGGGTTGCTCTGCTTGGAGCTCTGCGGCTATCATGGGCACGAATCAACCTACAAAGCCGGGGAGTTCATTTTGAACACGCACGCGAAGCTGCCCCAAAGCTCGCACGAGTTGTATGGGAATTATTACAACGCTCAGGGCATGTTTCAGTTGGGAGGGAAATACTGGCGGAAATATGCGGAGTGGATGTATGGGCATTACCTCCCTCGGCAGAAGGCGGATGGGTCTTGGCAGGGGCGCGACGGCGGGATGACTTATGGGACCGCGATGGTGATTCTGTCCCTGGCAGTGCCCTATCGGCAACTCCCGATCTATCAGCGGGACGAGACGGTGGATGAAGAACCTTGATCACCGAGGGAACTCGGTCGTTGCAGTGTGGCGGATTCTGGTTCTAGTCAGGGATCAACATGAGTGTGACCCAACCTGCTCTCGGACAAACGCTGGCGATGGACCAGATTCAAAAGATCCTGAGCGCGTCTCATCCGGATCCCTTTGCCTTTCTCGGATTGCACGAGGTGGAAGAGGGCGGTGAAGCGGGGTGGCTGGTCAGGTCGTTTCGCCCTCACGCGCAGCGAATGTGGGTGGAAGTGATCGGCGGAGAGCGAATCGAGGCGGACCGGATTCATCCGGACGGTTTCTTTCAGGCGAAACTTCCGGGATCAACGAATCGACCCATCTACCGCCTCGAATGGGAGTTCTCGCCCTCGCACCATGGGTGTCTGTCCGCGGATCCCTACTCGTTCGGTCCTTTGCTGGGTGAGCAGGATGTCTATTTTCTGGCGGAGGGCACTCACCGGCGGCTTTACGAAGTGCTTGGAGCGCATCCCCGCGAATTTGGCGGAATCAAGGGGGTCATGTTTGCGGTCTGGGCCCCCAATGCCCGGAGAGTGAGTGTGGTGGGGGATTTCAATGACTGGGACGGGCGGATCAATCCGATGCGCAAACGGGTCGAGGCCGGGATTTGGGAGCTGTTCGTTCCGGATGTGCCCTTGAAATCGCACTACAAGTTCGAGGTGTTTGGTGCGGATGGCAGGTTGAGCGTGAAGAGCGACCCGCTCGCCTTCTTCAGTCAGTGCCGTTCGGAAACGGCGTCGCTGGTCTGGGATTGGCACGGGTATCAGTGGCAGGACCAACAGTGGATGGAGGCGAGGGCGAAGTCGGATCCCTATCGGTCGCCGATCAGCATTTACGAGGTGCATGTGGAGTCCTGGGCGCGAATTCCCGAGGATGGGGACCGCCCCTTGAGCTACCGTGAGTTGGCGGATCGGTTGGTGGCTCACGTGAAGGATCTGGGGTTCACGCACATCGAATTGCTTCCGGTGACCGAGTATCCGTTCGACGGTTCCTGGGGGTATCAGGTCACCGGATACTTCGCGCCGACCAGCCGGTTCGGGCCTCCGGACGATTTCCGTTACTTCGTGGACCGATGTCACCAGAATGGGATTGGTGTGATCCTGGACTGGGTGCCGGCGCACTTTCCCAAGGATGCCCACGGCTTGGCGCGTTTTGATGGCACTCCGCTCTATGAGCACATGGATCCGCGTGAGGGTGAGCACCGTGACTGGGGCACCCTCATTTTCAACTTTGGCCGCAATGAAGTGCGCAACTTCCTCGTAGCCAGTGCCTTGTTCTGGCTCAAGGAGTATCACATCGACGGGCTGCGCGTCGATGCCGTGGCCTCCATGCTCTATCGGGACTATTCCCGGAAATCCGGCGAGTGGATTCCCAACCGTTTCGGCGGGCGCGAAAATCTGGAGGCGATCGACTTTCTGCGAGAGTTGAACTCCATCTGTTACGGAGAGGTGCCAGGGATCGTGATGTATGCGGAGGAGTCGACCGCTTTTGGCGGGGTCAGCCGACCGGTTGATACAGGCGGGCTGGGTTTCGGCTTCAAATGGAACATGGGTTGGATGAATGATTCGCTCGAATACATGAGCAAAAATCCGATTCATCGGAGGCATCACCACGACAACGCGACCTTCTCCATGTTGTATGCCTATGACGAAAACTTTGTCCTCGTGCTCAGCCACGACGAGGTGGTGCACGGGAAGAAGTCGTTGTTGGACAAGATGCCCGGGGACAATTGGCAAAAGTTCGCCAATCTGCGGATGTTTCTCGCTTGGATGTATGCACACCCTGGCAAAAAGCTGCTGTTTCAGGGGACCGAACTGGCACCGTTTGTGGAATGGAAGGCGGACGAGAGCCTGCCATGGTATCTTGCGCAGTATCCGGAGCACCGCGGGGTGTGGCGGCTTCTGGCCGACCTGAATCGGTTGTATCGGGAACAGGGGGCGCTTCACGAATTGGATCACTCCAGTGAGGGGTTTGAGTGGATCGATGCCAACGATTCCAGCAACAGCGTCTTCTCGTTTTTGCGCAAGGGCGAGGACGGCGCGATGATTCTGATCGCGGTCAATGCCACGCCGGTCCCCCGGGAGCGGCATCGGCTGGGCGTTCCCGAGGGAGGATATTGGCAGGAGATTCTCAACACCGACGCCGAGCTGTATGCCGGGAGCAATCTGGGCAACCAGGGAGGTGTCCAAGCCGCAGCGGTGGAGTTTCACGGTCGTCCCTGGTCGGTGCAGGTCTGCTTGCCTCCGTTGGCCACGGTTCTGTTTCGTTGCATGGGGTAGGATTTGAAGGGGATCACTCTTCCACAATCTGCTTGTCGTCAGCCCTAAATTTTGGAAGGGTTGTCAGGGACGCGCCTTGGCCGGAGATGAGGTTTTGATGGGACTGGGTGGCGCGCGATGAACGGGGACAGAATCGGAAATGGATAGCAGACTATGGGTTGCCCTGTGCCGCTTCACCAGGGATCAGATCGAGGTTTTCAATGCCGCATCCGCCCGGGCGCAGGAGACCTCGATCCAGGGGCCGGATCCTGACCCCGAAGATCCTTTGGAGTTTTCCAGGTTTTGCGTTTACCTCGCGGTGCATCACCTCGATTTGCCCGTCCTTCACTACCAGGATGCCATTACCGAGGGCAAGGGTGAGCTCGGCCTGGACGGGGTGGTGGTGGCGGTGGGGGAGCAAGCCCTCGGAGATCCCGATTCGGCCGCTGCCACGGTGGAGGAAATGTTGGAATCCCGCACGCTGTTCGACGGCGAGGGGCGGTTGCTCCTGGATCAGGTGCCTCGGCCGCGCATCCTCCTGATGCAGGTCAAGCGCGAGCATTTTACGCCGATCCGGGAACTCGATCACTTCGGCGCTTCGGCCCACCGGTTTCTCACCCTGGACACCAATCGGTTTCAGGAATTGCGCCCGAACCCGGGGGTGCTGCGCTGGAGGCTGGTCTACGATCGCATCCGCCAAGTTTACGCCGATGCCGGCATTCCCTTCCGCCCCGAGATCGAGATGATCTTCGCGTATGCGGGGGTCTGGCGCAAGGATCTGGCCCCCGAGGTGGCGCGGGAAACCGCTGAGAACCGGCTGCGGGGTGAATTCAGCCCCGAAGACGTCAACTTCCGGATGTGGGGGGCAGACGAGTTGATCGAGGCCATTGAGTGGGCGAACAAATCCGTCGATGGCGTGCTGCGCGGAGCCACTCTCATGGCCTTGCCGGGAGGGGTGGCCCGGGGGTATCTCGGCTATGCCCCAGCCAGCGCGATCGTGGAACTCATGCCGCAAAGGGATGGGCGTCCCGACGAGCGGATTTTCATCGACAATGTCCGTTCGTTTCTCGGGGACACCGGAGAGAACGTGGCCAAGATCAATCCCGGAGCGATCGGGCTGCTCGAGTCCTTGGAGAAGGGGGAGGCGGATCAGATTTTGCTGCGGCACAACGGATTGACCCTCACCGCCCGGCGCGCCGAGGTGCAGCCTGACGGAAGCCTCGCGTTGTATCAGTTCCAAATCGTGAACGGAGCCCAGACGGCTTTTGTGCTGTTTCGGCATCGGCATTTGATCGATTCCGCCATGGTCTCGGTGAAGATCGTGATCACCGAGGATGATGAGATCAAGAACGGGGTGATTCTCGGTGCCAACACCCAGTCGATGGTCAACGCCTATGACATGCTGGCGCGGCGCCGTGAGGTGCGGTCCTTGCAACAGGGATTCGACGCCATCGCGTGGCATCGCCCCGACCGCATTTGGCTGCAGCGCCGTCGTCGGGAATGGGTGCCTCGGGAGGCTTACGCCACCCAGCGGTTTGTCACCTTGCGCAATCTCATGGAGGCGTTCGCCTCCGCATGCCTGGGCGTGCCTCATCGGGTGCATGCCGACTCCGGCAGTCTCCTCGGCGATGTGCCCGAGAAGATTTTCTCCATGTCCCATGCTCCGAGCGTTTACCGCGCCATGGGCTGGCTCAGTGTGGCCGGGCGGACCTGGGCTCAGAAGCATCAGCTCAACTGGGTGGATCAGGCGGATGCACGCAGTTCGCGCGGTTACCCCGCCCGACATCAATTTGTCTTCGCTCTCTGGTTGATTGTGGATCCCGGCCCGGCGGATACCGGATTGAGCCGGGCCGTGCGTGGCGTCAACGAACGGTTCGAGGCGGCCTGCCGCTTGCTCGCGAGTCCCGAGGGAGAAAAGTTTGCCGAGGTGGCCGGTCAATTGATTCTTCAGGCGGCCGGAACCGATCCGTTGAATTCCGCTCTCGCGAGATCCAAGGATTTCACCGAACGGGTGCGGGCCACCTCCCTCCGTTGGCGGGAAGAGCAGCCCCCGCGCTGATCCGGGGCGGCGGGAACCATCGATCCTTCGGAATCCTTCTGTCAATCACCGCAAACCTACGCCGGTGCAGCGTCGGACTCAAGCGGTGGACTGCGCTCGGGTGTGGCACAGCCTGCCTCTACACTCTGGGGCAGTGGAAATCGTTGCGGGTCTACCTGGAAGGAGGCCGCGTCGAAACCGACGGCAATGGCGTGGGGAATGCGGTCCACCCCTGCGCTCTGGGCAAGAAGAATTGCCTCTTGCCCTCAGCCGCAAACAAGACGGTGCCCAAACCGAGCCTGGCCGCCTCTGCGGCCATGCAGTGTCGAAGGTTCCGCGCCTCGAGGGCAGTTTGTTGGTCCTGACCTGAAAATCCAAAATCGGGAAATGAAATCCCCGCCAATGGAAGGAGGACTCAAGGAGCGCAAGCCGGAGCCCGGTATGTTCGTCGTTGCCTTCGCTGATGCCAACGCGCCACTTGGTCGCCAAACAATGCCCCTAGTGCGCGAGAAGGGGTCACAAAGAGAATTGGTGAGCGCCCATCGACGGCCAGAGGAAATCGCAGCAATCGGGGCCATTGACCCAGAAGTCGCGCATCGCCCTTACGGCGAACTGCTTCTGCTTGGAACTGGCAAAATCTTATCAGCAAAAACACTCGTTGGCCCGGACGCAAACCCCGCCAAAGCCATCGACCAGCTAGTTCGCAGAACGCGCGCCGAAGCTGAAAGTCGTCGCACCTTCGGGGCGAATACCGCCAATTCAGAACGTAAAGAGCGGTCCACATATCTGCGTAATAAGAGGATCTCACGAGATGAGAACTTACCCGACGTGGACGCCGACAGCAAAAGCAATATTTTGTACGCCATCGAGGCCAAGATCTGAGGTGGCCGGCCAAAACGGAGCCAGCGGCTAAGCGTGATGAATGATTCCTGGCAGGTTGTGAAATTGACCCTAACCTGACCAGAAATATGCCAAAATCGAGCAAGAGGAGGACTTTGTCCCCCCAGTTCAAATTCAAGATCGCTGTCGAGGCTCTCAAGGGCATCCACAGCATCAACGAGATCGCCGCCGAGCACCAGGTGCATCCCGCGCAGGTGACGACGAAGAGCGAACCGCGCAGTTGGAGCGGCCCCTCGGACGAGCGGTCGTCGAGAAGGAGTTTCTCGTAAAAAAGTGCAAGCAGCCGGGGATCGAGCCATGAGGAAATCCATGGTGGAAAAGGATCATCCCCAGCTCAGCGTCCGGGCGAGCTTGATGAGTTGGGTTCGCTTGACCACAACCCGAAACGGCACCCGCCGCCCCGCCCGGCGTCAACGAACAACTCCACAAAACGCCCGAAAATCGTCCCCGCCCAGCGGTCAATTTTAATTGTCGTCAGTGGGCGAGTTTAGTTGTCGTTCGACAATAGGGGCCAGCCGCTACGCGGTTCAGGCATTGAAGAGGCGTGCGAGACCGAGCCAGAGCGGGAGGGAGTCGGTCATGGAAACAGATTCCTCCGGGGGTTATTGTTCGGCTATGACGAGGATCGTTATCATCTGTTCTATTTTTAGGAATAGTTCATCAAGGCAGAACGGTGAGAGTGCCATTTGTGCCTGGGAACGGATGCGTGACTTCGTGTCCTGGTGACTGGGTGACGCCGGGATGAAGAGGCGGCGGGGTGGTTACGCGGCAGGTGGTGCCGGGGAGGGAGGCGGTTGAACCCCCACCATCCCACGCCGATCGGTGACTCGTGGGCGGGCGGGCTGAAAAAGCGATTCCCTTGCAGTCGTATTACGGTATCGGGCACAGTGCGGCGTTGCCGCCGACGACCCGGTCGGCTGGAACTCCCGCATCAAAGGTCGCGAAGAAAATCCGATGCTTCGCGGCCAAGCCTAGCAAATACACATCGGTGATCTGCTTCGGGCCGATTCCTGCCAAGCTGTGAAAAACCCCCGGATCGTCGATGCTCACGGTGTCTCCGAGAAAGCGGTGGCAAGTCATGCCACGAATCACCCGGAGCTCTTCCAGGGCGGCTTCGGGCGAGCCCGGACCCTTTGGATAGGAAGGATGGCCGTAGATTCTCAGGAAACCGTTCTCGGTGAGCGGGCAGGTCACGAGATCCATGCCCGGTCTCGCATCCAGCCAACGCTTGGCACGCGTGTGGTGTTCGTGCCGGGGATCCATCCGCGCGATCAACACATTGAGATCAAGGAGAAAAGCCATGATTCACGCTCCTTCGGAGTCGCGCAATTCATGAACAAATGCGTCCGAGACGACCGTCCGGTCATCCTCAGCCACCCGAAGAACCGGCCAGCCACTCTCGTCGATCCGGAAACGATCCTGCCTGGCTTCCCCTGTGGGACCTCGCAGTTCCCGCTCGAGGGCACGCGTGAAAAGCGTTTTCAGGGAAATCCGCCGTCTCAAGGCCACGGCTTTTGCCTCCGCAAACAACTCATCGGGGAGCTCCACGGTGGTCTTCATATGGGTAAGCATACGGGTTTATGGGTGACTGTCAAGTTCGTGCCGAAAGGCATCGCCTTGGGATCTCCTGCTTTGCCGCCTGTTTTGGTTTCTTCGCGGCCGTTCCGGTTCCGGCGTCAGAGCCTCCGGCACTGGATCCTGCCGCCCTCTGGTCGATCGGGGTCTTGATGGGGGAACATGAAGTTCCGCACGATTTGCCGGAGGGGGAATTCGATCCGTTCGAGTGGATCGCCGGCTGCCCGGTAGCTTTCGAGCTTCACTTCCTGCCCGTCGTGGGTGCGCACCCGGGGTCGAGTGACTGTCTGTTTGCCACCGTTGACGAAAACAGCCCCCGGCTCGCTGCCAGCCGCTGCGTCCATGATTGTTCGTTCAAGCGGCGGCAATACGTGTCCATTGCGCCCGGCAAAAACAACCGCCGGATCACGGCAACCGAGAACGAAGAATTGAAATCAGCGTGGCTGGATCTTGTCTCAGATCGAGCAAAGCAGCCACGACGATGCGGCGTCCGGCGACTTCGGAAAAGAGGCCATATGCGCGCTTCTTCCCAAGAAGTTGGCGCCGCAGCTTCCCGGAAAACCTGGGGGCCATTTCGGGGAAAAGCCGGAGGGTCTCCAACGTGAGACCAACCCTCTCCAAAAAGGCCTCACCCCGCCCTGTTCCGGGAGGGCCCATTGCTCTGCAAAGGATCTGCTTTTGGAGCCCGGCCACCCTCGCGTCAACGGCCCGCGTGGGATGGTGGGGTTCGGGGTGGCTCGCAACAGGCCAAAGCCACGCCTGTCAGTCCGAGTCTGGCAATGCGTCAAGTGTGGTCAAATGGCCGGAAGCGACCCGGCAAACTCAGGAATTTCTGAGTTTTGCTTGAGCGAATGAGTTAGAACGACCAGTCCCGCATCTCTGGGTGGTCCAATAGGAATTGGTCGAAAGCATCGCTGTCGGTGTAACACAGGCGTACCCACTGCTGCTCAAGAGCAGTCAATGGGCGCCCTTTCCTCTCCTCGGCCAGCGAGATGCCGGCTTGCACGCTATCTTCGAGCTCGCCCACGTCTTCAGAAAAATCCCCAGGGAATCCACTCATTGCTTTGAGTAGCTAAATTGACCTTGATCCATCGAAAGTCGAATGATTTTGCGGCCGTCTCGCGCGAGCCCCTCGACGTAGGCCTGAGAAGCCAAAGCAAAGGCGATCCAGTCACTGGCCGTTGCTGTGGCGCCTAACTGGCGCACAAATTCCTTGGTCAAATCAAGGCTCGAGTGCCCGACGGCTTCGTTTTTGATGGCATTCCAGGTGACCCAGTGAAGGCCGCCGGCATCAGCATGAGCTCCAAGGTAAGCTTGAAGCTCCGGGGAGGCGTTGATCGCAGCTTGAGAGGCCCGATCAATCGAATTGTAAAGAGCCAGCGAAAAGACAGAATTTTCATTTTCGATCGGTCCGTCATTTTTGTAAATACCGATCGGATCCACTGGGATCCGCTTTGAGTCGCCGGTATATCTGAAGTATTTCCCGGACGAGGTCGCCCCGGTCGCCCGCACGGAGATCCGGGATGCGAGCCGCCAGATCGTCACCGTGGACTTTGACGCACAGGATCGCCTCGTGGGCGTGGAGTTGGTCGGCGTCAAGGAGTTCACACTGGAATACATCCGCCGTCGTCTCCCGTTTAAGATCCCGAAACGGAGCATGGACAAGACGCGCTGAGTCGCCGCCACCTGACCCGAGGGCGGGCCGCAACTACCACTTCTGATTGCGCAGCGGCTCGGAAGCCAGCTGACGAAAGCGCCGGTAGCGGCGGAACACCTCGAAATCGCGCAACTCTGGCGGATCAAATGCGCCGGACCCGACTGGATGCTTATCCAGCGTCGGAAGTTCCTCCGCCCACAGTCTCTCGAAGAGCTTGCGCTCGTCTTCTGATTGCGGCTCTAACTCTTTCAGGTTCAGATCGGGCCTCTTTCAGTGCGTTCTTCAGGAAAGTAGCCCGTGAACGACCGAGGACAACCTCAACTTCTTTCAAAACATCGCCGCGGCGCTCACCGGTCGTTTCGGCCAAGATTTGGGCCAATTCGACAAACTGAGTGCGCAACGCAGGACGCCCTCCAGCTGCAGCGCCGAGCACGGCAACATGATGAACTGGAACGCCAGCAGTCGCTAGGGCGATCTCGAAGGCTTCAGTCGTTTCCCCTGAAGTCAAAATATCATCGACGATGACGACGTTCTTATTTGTCGCCAGTGAGGCTACGTCGGGATCTACTTCGATCATGGTCGGGTCTTCCATTTTGGCCAGAAATCCCCTCCGTGTCTTGGCCTCAGTGGCGGATAGCAGCACCGCAGACTGCGCCTCAGTGATCACTTGTCCGTCAAAGTCCTCCGAAAAGCGCTGGGCCAGCAGCACGGGAATGGCGTTCTCTCGGGCGTGATTTCCTCCATGGAATACCCAAGGGAAATCAGTTCAGATTCGAGCTCCTGAAACTTCCCTTCAGGCAAATCGGCCAGGACGTAGTCATGGATGGCTTGATACGCCGAAACGTTGCGGGCCTCAAGAACATGGCCGAATTCATGAGCTGCAACGGCGAGCTGTCGAGCTCGCGGCACGTCGATGTTCAGTCCGATGCTTCCGTCTTCAAAAGCGATTCCACCCAAGATTGTTCCGTTGGCTCTTTTAGCATGCCGGAAGAATTGGACTCGTAAACCCGGCGCAAGGCTTTGTGCCAAGCGCTGATTTTGTCGAAGGTCGAAATATGCAACACCCCGGAGCGTCCCGTCGTTGAGTTCGAATCCGAGGTCGTTGATTCTTGCGCGGATGGGTCTTGGGAGTCCTGCATCGGCCACGATATAATACGGTTCCCCGTCCAGGTCAACACCATCTGCTGCTGCGAACCGTGTTGGGAGGGTCCCGGCAACGGCCGCGTATTCGCGCGTAGTCAGGGTTGTCCAACATGACTCTGCCCTGTTGTGTGCGGAGATCGAAGAATTCCTGTTCGATTTTGGTGATGTGGAGGTTTGCCTGGGCTGCTCGGTCCGAGAAGGTAGATTCGAATTTTCTGAGGTAAATAAGGACTTCTAGTAGTCTCTCGGGCGGCCACTCGGTGTTTTGGGTCCATTGCTGCAAAGGTTTTGCTTTTGGAGCCCGGCCGCCCTCGCGTCAACAGCCCGCGTGGGATGGTGGGGTTCGGGGGAGGAAGGGAGTTTTCCCATTCATCTTGGGGTGAGGTGAGATCCGGGTGGTGGGTTCTTCAAGGTTTTCCGTATCCAGTTGGCCGTTTTTCGGTGCTTTTGGGGGTTTGGGGCCAAATTTTGGTAGGTTCGTGTGGCGACCTCGCGTTGGAGAGATCGTGAACGGGCGTCACCCCGTAGAGGTGTGTCAGTTGTTCGAGAACACGGGCCAGCCGTCCGGAACCAAGATCCGGCCTTCGGCCTTCGCCTCCTTCCAAAACGCCTCCGATCCCTCGGCGTTTTTCGAGGCTCTCGATGTCAAAGGATGGGTGGGCAGTGGAGTCGGTCAGGGAAACAGATTCCTCCGTGGGTATTGTTCGGCTATGGCGAAGATCGTTATCATCTGTTCTATTTTTATGAATAGTTCATCAAGGCAGAACGGTGAGGGTGGAAGGGATTCCCGCCCCTGATCATGATCGCATCGTCCCTGGCCTTTTGTTCCCTCGTCCTGGCGTCCGCCGAAGTGGTGACCCTGCCGCTCTGGCCGGAGGGAGTGCCTTCACCGATGCCGCCCAAGTCCGAGGCCACGGCCAAACTCATCGCTTCCTACGGCGGGGCGACCGCCACGCGGCTCACGGACATCGCCGAGCCGTCGATCTCGGTCTATCGGCCTGAGAAACCGAACGGGACCTGTGTGATCGTCGCCCCCGGAGGTGGCTACATGTTTCTGTCTGCGTCATTCGAGGGGACGGAGGTGTGTGAATGGCTGCGGAGCCTTGGCGTGACCGGGGTGCTCCTGAAATACCGGACGCCGACCCGGGACGCGCCCGAACCTTTCGCTCTCCCGGTCCAGGACGGGCAACGGGCGCTCTCCCTGGTGCGGAAGCAGGCGGCGGAATGGAAGATCGATCCGCGGCGGGTCGGGATGATGGGATTTTCGGCGGGGGCGAATTTGGCCGGGCATTGTGCGTGGGACCGGCAGCCCCGGACGGATTCACAGGGTTCCGCCCTGGAAGATCCGCGTGGCCCTGACTTTCTGATCTTCATCTACGGTGGGGGATTTCTCGACAAGGTGGATTCGGGGGCGGAGCCGGCATCGGTCAAGTTCCGGCCGGGGTTCAGCGTGCCGGCGGATGCCCCTCCGGTCTTTTTTGTGGTGGCTCACGATGACAAGACGGCTCCGGTGGAGTCGGCGCATCTCTATCTGGAATACCAGCGGCGCAAACTTTCGGCGGAGCTCCACATCTATGCCCGAGGAGGGCACGGGTTCGGGATGCGGCGCAACGGTCAGCCGATCAATGACTGGCCCGAGCGTTGTGAGGAGTGGTTGCGCAGTCAGGACTTGCTGACCGGGCGCTGAGGGATCAGTGGGGGTGGTATTCCGCCCAGGAGCTGCTCGTTTCCCAGACCCGGATCCGGACGATCCGCACCTCGGGACGCATTGGGTAGCGGGAATCCGGTCGGGAACGGTAGTCTTCGAGTTTGCGGGCAAAGGCATCGTGAATGACGCGGGCGAGGACCTCGGTGGTGGGGTCCTCGTTTTCAAAGGGGACGATTCGTTCCCCGTAAACCTCGCGCAACTTGGCGAACATGGGATCTGCGGTGTTCACGCAGAGGGAATGATCCAATGATTCGAGGTAATCTCCGATGACTTCCTTGACGATCTTGAAGTCGCAAACCATGTCGTTTGCGTCGAGTTCAGCAGCCTCCAATTCGATCTCGACCTTGCGGGTGTGTCCGTGAGGAAACCGGCACTTGTCGGGGTGTTTGGAAAGCTGGTGACCGCTTTCGATCTCGATGGTTTTGCAGATGCGATACATGCGTGAGGCGCGATGAGAACACACTCGACCGGGAACGGGCAACTCTCAATCCCTGATCACGATTCAGGTGCCACGGGTGTTTCCGTAGAGATGGATGTGGAGGCGGTCGCAAAAGCGGTAGCCGAACTGTTTGCAGAGCTCGGCCACTTCGGGAGCGCGGGCCAAAATGGCTTCGCGGGTGATTCCTTCCGGCATCAGGAGGATCTGTTCTTTGGGGATGTCGGGAAGTTGCGCCAGCAGTTCGTGGATTTCGGTCAGGTCCGCCGCTCCGGCGATGACAAATTTCAGCTGGACCTGATGGCCGCGGATCCATTGGGAGAGGATTTCCGGCTGGAGTCGGCGGCGTTCATGCCGGTGAATCCAGGCATCCGGCAGGGTGCCCGCAGCGGGAGTGGAATGCCGGAGTTTGGGGCTGAGTGAGGCCAGATCGCAGGCGATGCCGTTAGGTGAGATGGTGCCGGCGGTTTCGATGGTGATGTGCCAACCGCGTCGACGGAGCTCCGCCGCGAGATCCTGGATGCGGACCGCGGCCATTGGTTCGCCTCCGGTGAGGACGGCGTGACGCACCCGGCCCGGGAAGGAATCCATGCGGGCCAGGATCTCGGACGGGAGCAAGGTCTGGCCGGTGGGTTTCCAGGAGGCATACGGTGTGTCGCACCAGGCACAGCGCAAGTTGCAGCCGGAAAACCGGACAAACACCGAAGGGATCCCTGCCAGTGTGCCTTCACCCTGAACGGAGTGGAAGATTTCCGAGACGAGCATGGGAGGGCGTTGCGGGATCGTGGTCGACGGATCACCGGGGTTCCGGGAAGGAGGCCTCAACGGTGAGGCTGATCCCGCCGCGCGCGGCGAATTCTCCCCGGACTTGAAGGCGGCGGGGGGAAGAGACGGCTTGCAGATCCTCGGCGATGCGGTTGACGATGGCTTCGTTGAAGGCCCGGGTGTTCCGGAAGGAGGCGAGATAGAATTTGAGAGATTTCGTTTCCACGCACCGCTCCGCCGGGATGTATTCGATGAAGAGGCGCGCATAGTCCGGTTGGCCGGTCACGGGGCAGAGCGAGGAGAATTCGTGGCAATCGAGCCGGATCCAATAGGCCCGTGAGGTTGGGCTGGGAAACGTCTCCAGGATGTCGCGCGAAGGGGCGTCGGGAAAGCTGCTGGCCTGGCCTAGAAGCGTGAGTTGATCCATCGCGCCACGTTCCATGCGTTCCGGGAAAGGTGCAACCACGGCTTGGCGGGGCGGGGATCGAAGTTGGGGGGGCTTCAGTTGGGGTAGTCGGCCCCTGTCAAACTGCGCAGCACCGAGTCCTGCCAGGATCGAAGTTTCCGTTGCAAATCCTCGACGCGTTGCGGTTGTTGTTCGGCCAGGTTTGTCTGTTCGGCAGGATCGGTCTTGAGATCGAACAACTCGACGTTCACCGAGCCATCTTTCCGTTCGTGGAGGACCAGTTTGGAATCCTCCTCAATCACGGAACGAGGTCCGCGAAAGTCCGCGGCGGAGATGGGGGGATGACGAAAGTTCACGAAATCACGCGTGACTTTGCCACGCATTCTTTTCACGAGAGGAGTCGTGCCTTGTTGCAGGGTGGGATCGATGTAGGGAAGCAGTTTCTCCGGGTTGAGGTGCGCGGTGTCGAATTCCCAAAACGCCAGCGGCGTGCGGCGCTGGAGCGTTTCTCCGCGGAAAGCGGGGGTGAGATCGATCCCATCCAAGGGGCGGGAGGGGAGGGGCTGGCCGATGATGGCCGCCAAGGTGGGCAGGAGATCCGTGGTGCAGACCCGGTCCCGGACCTGGAGGGGGCGGGGGATGCGTGCCGGCCATTCGATCAGTCCGGGGACCAGAGTTCCGCCCTCGTAGACCTCCCCTTTGGCACCGCGATGCGGGAAACCCAGGGCGCTCTCTGGGGAAGTTCCGTTGTCGCCGCAATAAAAGAGCAGGGTATTCTGGCGCAGACCGCTTTCGGCCAGGAACGAGCGCAAGGTGCCGATGGCGCGGTCCAACGCCGTGATCTCTGCGTAACGTTCCCGCAGAATTTGTCCCCTTGGTCGTTGGACCGTGGCCCCGGTTTCGTTGGAGGTGACCTTGACCGGTTCGGGGTAGCGTGCGGGCAGGTCGTGGTAGAGCGCCAGATCCTCGGGCAGGCCGCTGTATGGTTCGTGGGGAGAGCCGAACCAGATGACTTGCAGGCAGGGCTGGCCGGCATCGCGCGCCCGCTTGAGGGCCTCGATCGATTCGCGGATGAGAATGGCCGAGCTTTCGCCTTGGAAGCGCTCCGGGGTCGATCCATTCCGCGAAAGGGTCGGATTCAGCTCGAAGAAGTTGTCGTGAGAAAGCCATTCGTGGAAGCCCATGGCCCCCGGGCAGACCGGGGATTCCTTTTTCACCGCCCCCACGTGCCATTTGCCGAGGTGCACACAATGATACCCGGCTTGGCTCAGGAGGTGGGCGATGGTGAACTCCTCCGGCCGGAAGGACCAGCCGGGGGCGAACGTGCCCATGCGGTTTGGATGACGGCCGGTGAGAAAACTTGCGCGGGTTGGGGAACAACTTGGGTGGGCTGCGTAGAACCGTTCGAACTTGAGTCCGGTTGTGGCCATTTCATCGAGGACCGGGGTCTTGACGTGAGGATGCCCGTTGAACCCGGTTTCCTCCCAACCGTGATCATCCGCCATCATGAGAATGAGGTTCGGCTGGGACGGATTTGCGGGGAGGGAGGCGGTGAGGAGCAGGGGGAAAAGGAGGGCGCAAAGCACGGGGGCGGTCATGGGACGGACATCAGTCGAGGGTCCAAACGACCCGGCCTCCGACGAGGGTGGTGACCGGGGCCAAGGTTTCCGCGTTGAGGATGACGAGGTCGGCGTAGTAGCCTGGGGTGATTTTTCCGAAGCCCTCGAGTTTCAGGGATTTGGCCTGGTTCCAGGAGGTGGCGGCGATGAGCTTGGCGAGGGGAATGCCGGTGGTCTTGTGAAAGATGGCCAGGGCCCGATCAAACCGCAGGGTGCTGCCGGCGAGGTTCCCGGACTCGAGGCGGCAGATGCCGTCGCGAACAAGGACGCGTTGGCCGCCTTCGATCGATTCGCCGTCGGGTTGGCCGGAGGCGGAAATGGAATCGGTGATGAGCATGAGCCGTTCCGGCGGGATCAGCTTTCCCACGAGGCGGAGCATCTCGGGACAGAGGTGGATGCCATCCGAAATCACTTCGACCAGGACGTCGTCGTCGAGCAGACCGGCCCCGACGATTCCGATGGCGCGGTGATGGAGCGGTGTCATCTGGTTGGAGAAGTGCGTCAGGTGGGTGAGTCCGGCCTGTTTGGCATCGAGGAACTCTTCGTAGGTGGCGGCGGTGTGGGCCAGGGAAGCGACGATGTCCCGGGTCCGGAGCTGGCGGACAAATTCGATGGCCCCTGCCATCTCCACCGCGACCGAGACAATCCGGACCGGGGCGAGGGCCCGGAGGCGATCGATTTCAGCGATGTCTGGCAAACGGACAAATTTCGGGTTCTGGGCTCCCACGCATTTCGGGTTGAGATAGGGGCCTTCCACGTGAGCGCCGGGGACACGGGCGAAGACTGGATTCTCGCGGTAAGCTGCGATGCCCCGGAGGGCGCGCTGGAGGGCTTCCGGTGTCTCGGTCCAGGTGGTGGGGAGAAGCTGGGTGACGCCCTCGCGGAGTTTCGCCGCGGCCAGGGCGCGGATGGCCTCTTCGGTGCCGTCCATCGCGGAAACGCCCAAGGCGCCGTGGGTGTGGATGTCGATGAACCCCGGGACCACGATGTGGCCGGCGGCATCGATCTGATGCGGTTCTTGGGGGAGGTCTGTGGCGGGACCGATGCGGGCGATTCGATCTCCCTGGATCCAGATGGAGGTGAGGGGAAGGTCGATCCCCGGGGAGACGACACGGGCATCACGGATGAGGAGGCTCATGGGAGCGGCGGGACGGACCGGATCACTGGTTGATGAGATCGAGAATGGTGATCTCGGGTCGGCAGAAGAGGCGGGCGTGGATGGCCACGGTGCCGAGACCGCGCGAGACGTAGAGGCGGGTTTGGGGCGAGATCTGGTAGAGTCCGCGGGTGTAATTCTGACCTCCGGGAACGCGGCGCAAGACGACGCCCCCGGGGCCGCAGATTTGTCCGCCATGGGTGTGACCGGAAACCTGGAGGGCGATTTTGTCTCTCCATTCCGGGCGGATGAAATCGATGTGATCCGGTTCGTGGTGAGCCAGCAGGAGGCGTTCTTCGGGCCGCAAACTGTGGAGAATGCGAGGGTCGGGAAAGCCGCCCCAGGCAGAATCCAAGCCTGCCAGGATCAGAGTCCCCTCGGGGCATGGCAAACGGAGGAGATTGTTGCAGAGGAGTTCGATGCCGCAGCGCTCCAAAGCGATGCCGATGGATCGCTTGCCGTGGGAGCAGTCGTGATTTCCCAGGATGCCCTTGACGCCCAGCGGGGCGCGGAGTTTTCCGAGAATGGAGATGATCTCGGGAGCGGCGCCGCTGCTGTTCGTGATGTAGTCCCCGAGGAGGAGGGTCAGATCGGGGCGCTCGCCATTGGTCAGGGCCACGATGCGCTCGAAGAAGTCCCCCTCCAGCAGCGGGTCGTAATGAAAGTCCGTGAGCAAGGCGACCCGGACTTTGGGCGGAGCGGAGGGACCGAGATCGAGCCGCAACTCGCACCGGGTGACTTCGATCCAGTGACGTTCGAGAGTGGTGCCATGGACATACGAGGCACCGCCGGCGAGGCAGGTGGTCGCATACATCAGCGCACGACGCCGGGAGGGAAGCAGGGGGAGTCCGGACGACATTCCTCAGAAGAGTAATCGAAACGCGGTCGTTCGTCCAACAGGAGCGGCATCAACCTGCGAAGGTTTCGGCAGCGCGGGGCCGGAAGCGGTTGGCCCACCAGGTTTCCACGAGCAGGAGCGACAGCAGGGCGGGAAGAAGCCATTTCCAGAGACGCTGTTTTCCCTCCCACTCGGCCGACTGGAGACGGAGAGGGGCCGGGTCGGCTTCCGGCTCGGCGTCCTTGCGGCCAGTTCGGCCCACAGGGATGCCGAAAGCCGCCAAACTCTCCACCGGAAACGTCTCCAAACGGCTCTCGGAGGGCGGGAGATTGCAGGCCACCAAGCGTTCCTCTTCTCCTTGCTTGACCGGGTAGATGCCGGGGGCCGTGGCCTGGAACGAATCCCCGGACGGCCCGCGCCACGCGTCGCCAACCAGGTAACGATCCGGCTCGAGATGTTCGAACCCGGCTTCGCCGAGGATGGAGTAGATCAGGGGCACGAATTTGGACGAGAGCGGGAGCTGGGAATCCGACGGCACCCAGTTGAAAGCGGACAAAAGGATTCGGCCCTTGCCGATCTTCCATTCCACCAGGGCAGGGGCCTGAGAATCGAAGCGAGCCAGGACCCTGGCCGGGGCCGGGACGTTGAGGAGCCGGTGTTTCCAAGTGTGAATCTTGCTGAAATCGCGCAGGCCCGGCGCGGCAAACGGGCGGAAGATTGCGTGATCGAAGTCGATCGATTCGAAGAGGGCGTAGTCCTTGACCGGGGCCTCGGAAACGGCGAAGCCGGGGTCCAGTGCGGCGAGCCATGCTCCACTGGCGGCATCGGCCAGCAAGACAACCGCCAGACCACCGCTTTCGACAAAATTTCGGAGGGACGGCGCTTGGGAGACATCCAGGGCTCCGGTCAGGATCACCACGTCCAGATCCTGCCAAGAGGCGGCGGTCAACTCACCGATGGGCAGCGCGCCGACATCGGGGCGCAGGCTCTGCGTGGGGCTGAGCGAGCGGCTGAGGAAGAAGAATGGGGATTTTGCATCGCCCGGGTCGGTCTGGGGGCCGGCGTAAAGAATTCGGACAGGCCGGGCCCGGCGGGGCGCGACGAAGGCGCGGTTGTCGAAATTTTCGGCATCGCCAGTCAGCTCCAGTTCCATGGATTCCGGTGTGGGCCGGGGAGGGGCATGGAAGACGCGACTGGCTCCGGGAGGCAATCGGACGGTGAGGGCGCTGGTGGGTTGATCTTTCCATCGGATGGCAACGTGGGCGTCCTCTGGTCCGCCGCCGGAACGGGAGAGCCGGAGCCTGACCGTCTCCGCGGTGCGGACGCCAGGTGCGGATTCCCCCTCCTCTTCTTCTTCCTGCTGAGCCGAGGCCACCACCTGGAGGGAGGCATTCACGGGAGGAGGGGCGTCTCGGGCAGGGACCTGAACCCCGATGAGACGAATGCCGGTTGGCCAGGCAGATGTCTGCAATCGGTCCCGGTCGGCGCTCTCTTGGAAATCGCTGATCAGGACAATCTCCCGCTCGTTCCCGACGAGGCGCGACTCTTCCTGGACGAGGCTGGCGGCGCTGAGCAAGGCAGTGTCGAGGGCGGTGCCGGCCCAGCCGGGGGTGAGGGAGCGCAGTGCCCCCTCGATGGCCGGGGTGACCTCGGGAGCGGTGGTGAAGGGGACGAGGATTTCCAGTCCTTGGTCGAAGGCGCAGAGGGCGATGCGGTCCCCGGGGGCAGCGGAGGCGGCTTGTTTGCGGAGGGCGGCGATGGTTTCCTCCCAGGCCCCGGACTGGCGCATGGAGGCGCTGCGGTCGAGCAAGAAGAGGCGGACGGCGCCTTGCGACGGCGTGGAGTGGGTCTGGGCCCGCCAGAGGGGCCTGGCAAAGAGGAGCGCCAAGCAGGCGAGGGCGGCGCAGCGCAGGGCCAGGAGGACCCAATTCTCAATGCGTCGGCTGCGTCGGTTCGGCGGTTCCTGCGGGTCGAGAAAGAGGGTGGAGCTGAATTCGATCCGGTCACGGGCGGGGCGCCGCCGGAGATGCAGGGCGATGGGGATCAGCACGGCGAGTGCGCCGAGGAGGTAGAGCGGAAAAAGAAAGCTCACGACCGACGCGTCAACGAAGACGAGGCTTGGAGACTTTGCCACGCTTTCCAGCCGAAGACCGCCAGGTAAGAAGCGGCTGAGAGGAGGATGATGGCGGGGCCGGCCGGGATCTCCACGGAATAACTCCAGGCGATACCGAGGGTGGATTGGATCATGGCCAGAGCGGTGGCGAGGCACATGGCGTGCCAGAGTTTGCCGGTGGCGTGGAGGCCGGCGGCGGCGGGAAGGACGATCAAGGCGATGGCGAGGACGATGCCCGCGAGCTGGACCAGCAAAACCACGCTCAAGGAGGTGAGGATGAGGAGGAGCAGGTAATACAGGGGCACATTGACTCCCCGGAGCCGGGCGAACTCCTCATCGAAACAGACAGCCATGAGCGGGTTGTAAAAAAAGAGGCAGAGGAGGACGACAACCAGGCCGAGGGCGCCCATGATCCAGAGATCCGCTGGAGCGATATACAAGATGCTTCCGACGAGGAAGCTCTCCAAGTTTCCGTTGAAGCCCGGGGAATAATAGAGAAAGAGGAGCCCGGCGCTCATGCCGACGGCCCAGACGACGCTGATGATGGTGTCCTCCCGTTCCCGGAGATAGAGACTGACATAACCGATGATCACTGCGGATACCACCGCCGCGACGATTGCGCCCAGGACGGGCACGCACCAATCCCAGCCAAAGTGAGCCCGGGCGAAGACGGCGAACCCGATCCCGGCAAGGACACTGTGAGCGATGGCCGCGGCAATGTAGGTGATGCGGCGGGCCACTACATAGGTGCCGACCACGCCGAAATTCACGCTGGCGATCAGGCTGGCCAGTGTCGCCAACTGGACGATCGATCCCGGGGTGAAGACTTCTCGGAGAAAGGCGCTCATGTCCCGGGTGTTGCAGCGGTCACCGGGGGGCAGCCGCACGATCCAAAGTGTTGTTCCCGCAGTTCCGCGCTGTAGATTTGGCGCAGGGTGTCACCGTCCAGATCGGAGACGCGGTGCCGGTGGACGCGTCGGTTGACGCAGATCACCTGGTCGGTCAGTCGTTCCACCAGTCCGAGGTCGTGAGTGACAAGGACGATGGTGATTTTCTGGCGCAATTCCTCGAGCAGTTCCACGAAGCGTTCCTCGACCGTGAGATCGACGTTGGCGGTCGGTTCATCGAGCAGCAGCAGACGTGGCTCGGTGCACAAGGCCCGGGCAATCAGGACGCGCTGTTTTTGGCCGCCGGAAAGAGCGGCGAAAGGGCGCTCCTCCAGACCGGTCAAGCCGACGCGGCGGAAACTTTCGTGAGCGATCTCCCGGTCCGCGGCCGGGTAGCGTCCCCACCAGGGGAGGCGATCCAAGCGCCCCATGAGGACGACTTCCATGCAGGTGATGGGGAACTTGGGATCAAAGTGCAGGTGCTGCGGAACGTAGCCGATGAGTCGGCAGCCGGTGTGCGGGGCGTGATCAAAAACTTGGATGGTGCCGCTCTCGGTTTTCAACAGGCCGAGAGCCAGCTTCAAAAGGGTGCTCTTGCCGCCGCCATTGGGGCCGATCATGGCGACACACTCACCCTCCTCCACCCGGAGACTGACGTCCGTGAGGACCGACACGTCGCGGTAGCGGAAGTTCGCGTGTTGGAATTCGATGGCGGCACCCACGATGTTGCGTCAGCGAGAGGATTTGACGGCTTCGCCCAGGGCGCGCAGGGTGGCGGTGACATCCTTGTCCAGATCGTTGATGGGAAAGACGGTGGCACCGATCGCCTTGGCCATTTTTTCGGCGCTGGCCTGACTGAACTGCGGTTGCACCAGGATCAGTTTCACTCCATCCGCTTTGGCCTGATTGATGAGCGTGGTCAGATGCTTCGCGGAGGGTTCACGGCCCTTGGTTTCGATGGCTTCCTGCTTCATGCCATACGCAGTGGCGAAGTAACCGAAGGCCGGATGGAAGACGTAAAGGGTGGTGCCCTTGAGAGGGGCCAAAGCTTCAGTGAGGGTGGCGTGGAGAGAATCGAGTTCCTTCTCCAGCGCGACTGCGTTCGCCTCGTAGAAGGCGGCCTGTGAGGGATCGATTTCACCGAGGGCGTGAGCCACGGTGTGGGCCTGTTGCTTGAGGAGAACGGGAGAGAGCCAGATGTGCGGGTCCTTGGCTTCGTCGTGGTGAGGCTCTGGCTTTCCAGGTTTTTCCTCCGTTTCCCCGTGCTCGTGGTCGTGTTCGTGTCCTTCGGCGAGTGTGATCCCCTCGTGGACGGGAACGATCCGGAGCTTGGGCGCGGTCTGTTTGAGCTTGGTGAAGAGGTCTTCCTCGAAGCCCATGGAGACGGTGAACCAAACCTTGGCCGTGCTCAGGCTGGTGACGCGGCGCGGGGGCGGTTGAAAGGAATGGGGATCCTCACCCGGTTCCAGCAGCGAGACCACGGAGATCCGTTCGCCTCCAATCCGCTCAGCCAACCAGGCGTAGGGAGGAAGGCTGACCGCGACGGCGAGCTTGGAAGGTTCGGCGGCCGTGAGGGCATTCGCGGCGAGCCCGACGACGAGGGCGGTCAGCAAACTCTTGCAGTGGAACATCACGGGTTGAAATACTGCAACCCGCTTGCAAAAGCAAATCTTCGTGAGGGACGACGGGTTCAACCACGCAACCGATGGCCCGGTGATCACGGGATTTGACGCATGATCACCGGGGGGATCCGAAATCGGTTGTGGATTTCCAGCCGGATCAGAAGGCGAACTGCCAACCGGCGAAGACCGAGAGTTCGCGGTCCAGCTGGATGCCATTCACGTCCTGATAGATGGGTGAGAGGGCTTCGATGGCGAGGCGGTGTCCTTGCAGGACTCCTTGCGGAATCACGTAGTTGAAGCCGAGACCGGCGTCGAGGCGGTCGCCTCCGTAGTTGATTTGCAGGTCCGGTGGGGAGTCATGATTGTGAGGGAAGACGTAGTGTTTGTCGATTTCCGCCTCCGTTCTCCAGGCGAGCCGTCCGGAGATGCTCAAGGCGTCGGTCAAGCGGTAGGCGGTCCAGGCGGTGAGGTCGAGCGCATCGCCGAGCGCGTAGCCACTGCCATTGTCTTCCTGGAGGCGCAGGGTGCCCAAGGCTTGCGCCCCCCAGCTCACGTTGCCCTGGTAGCCTGTGTAGGTGAAACCGGGGCGCAGATCCCAGGTGCCGGAGCCGAGTTGCATCATGTAATGGGTGTAGCGGTTCGCCATGGTTTGGTCCACTGAACCGGTGGGCGCGTTCACGCCGAGGATGAAAAGGGCCTTGTGTGGACCTTCATTCCAGAAGGGAATCAGGGCGGAAAAGGAGGTATCGCTCCATCCGGCGGTTGAGTGGGCGTGCGTGGATGGAGGGCCGGCGGGTTCCTCATGCCCGTGTCCGTGCCCGTGCCCGTGACCATGATCGCCTCCGAGACTCTCCATGGTCATGTCCATCTCCATATACATGGGCATGATCATGAAGGTGATCCAATCGGCCGGTGCCCACATGAGTTCCAGCATGTGCATGTGCATGTCCATGCTCACCGGGGCGGCGGTGTAAGTCCCTCCCATCGGCTTGTCGGTGTTGAATACCTGGGTCCTTGAGATGGAGTCGCTGCCCTGGAGCAGGCCTTGGTCGCGCGTGTAGTTGTAACGATACCCCATCATGAATCCGCCAGCGGGATGGGTGTGATCAAACATGACGCCGAGGGGCGCGTGGGAATCGGGACGAGCCAGTGCCGGAGCGGGATCAACGACGCCGGGTTTGGAGATGACGGATTCCGAGGCCGGAGAATCGGCTTGGAGCGGACAGGAAAGCAGCCCGATGGCTGCGATTGTGAGTGTGAAATATTTTTTCATTGGTTAGGAAAGTAAGTTGTTTTTGCAAACATTGGGGTGCAGCCGATTGCCGAGCCGCACGCAGGAAAAAGCGAAGGAACGGCACACGGTGATGCGTGCGCTCCTGGCGCGGCCCGAATGGTGACCGCGTTGCCACAGAGATTTGGATCAGGCCGCCTCGGGCGGCAGAAACAATCGATCCAGAAACGGTGCGGACGGAAGCAGATGCCGCGTGTCACCGAAGGTGTAGCACCCCTGAACCGGAATCGGCAGTTCGGCGACTTCGGTCGGGAAGAGGTCAAAGTTGCGGACCGGTTCGGTCGTCTCTTCAGGCGATCGCTCGGGGGCGCCTGATTCAGCGAGGCCGATGCGCTGGCAGAGTCGGCAAGGTTCTTTGCCGCTGAAGGTGCGGTCGATGCCGTCCGCCAAGGAGGAATCCTGGGAATACCGAATGATCATGGTTCCCCAGGCGATGGATTGCAACGCGGCGGTGTAGCCTCCCCCGGTTGCAACCAGGGCGGCGAGCACCAAACCGTGAATCAGATTCCGCATCGTCGCCGAGGCTAAGATTGGAAAATGGACCATGCAACCGGAAATTGGGGAACGGAGGTGCCGTTCAGGTCAGGAGGCGGATGCGCTTGTTGATATCGGTATTGATGGAATGATAAGGCTGCGCCAGGTTTCCCGGGGCGAAGAGGGTGGTGCGGGTGTGCTCCATGTCGTCCTGGCCAATGGCTCCGGTGAAGATGGGACGGAGATAATCCGCACCGAGCTTGGAGGGCTTCATGAGTTGGCAATCGTAAAGGTCCGGGTGCATTTGCCGGGCGTGGATCAGACCCCAGCGATCGCGCAGACGGTTGGCGTCGTAGCCTTCCACATGAAAGCCGCGGGAGACGTTGTATTGGAGAATGGACAGGGCGTTGTTGTGACCATCCTTGAGGAGATCCACGGTTTTGGCCCCCAGTTCGGCGGCGTGGAAGCGGTCGAAGAGAAGGGGGCGTCCGCCGCGCTGGGTGTGGCCGATTTTTCTGGTGAAGATGGCTTCGGCAGCGCTGCGACCACGGCGATAATTCCGGAAGTAAGAGTCTCCGATCAGTTCGATGAGTCGGGAGCGCAGGGCTTCGGAGGCACCGGTCAAGGCGAGGTTGCCGGCCGGGTCCGTGGAGGATTTGGCGGCGCCAAGTTCGCGGCCTTGTTCGTCGACGATTCCTTCTCCGCAGACGATCACGACATTTTTCTGCAGATCATAGATCTGTTTGACGCGTTCGACGAGTCGTTCGAGGTCGAGTGGGATTTCGGGAACGAGGACGACATCGGGTCTGCCGTAGGAGGAGCCGAGGGCGATGTAGCCTGAGTGTCGGCCCATGACCTCGATGATCGCGATGCGGCGGTGGCTCTCGGCGGTGGTGCGGATCCGTTCCACGCCGCTGGCGGAAACGAACACGGCGGTGGCATAACCGGGGGTGACGTAGTTGACAATGTGTTCGAGATCGAACGCGCAGCGCGAGTTCATTCGGCCGTTGCGGAAGCCGTGGGGATGATTTGGATCCGCAATTCGGGCCCACTCATCGGGTTCGCTGGCGTAATTGAGCCCGAGGTCGTTGTCGATTGTTTTCGGCGCGAGAACGGCGGGAATGCGTTCGGCGATGGGTTGAAGTCCGTTGAGGGTGCCATCGCCGCCGACGCAAATGAGTCCATCGATGCGGAGTTGGCGGAGGCGATCGGCGATCAGATTGAGGTTTTGGGTGTCGTTTGGGTCCACATAATCTCTGGAGGAGCCGATCAAGGTGCCTCCCATGGCGGGATCGAGTTCCGGGATGCACTGATAGAGGGGATTGAGGTGGACGTGAGGGACGCGAGGGTTGAAGAGGCAGTTGAAGCCCTTGATGAGACCGATGATCTCGATTCCGAGTTGGTTGGCGCGGGTGACAGCCCCGTAGATGGTGGCGTTGAGAGCGGGGGTATCGCCGCCTGCGGTCAGGATGCCGATTCGTTTCATGAGGAGATTCTGTGTTCTGGACGGGGCGGGTGCCTGACGAAGGGTGAGCAAACTCTGTACCAATCAGAGAACCTCCTGTCTGGATCGTCAAGACAGGAGGTGGGGAGTTGAGAGGTGAGGAATTGTGGTGGACGTTGGGCGGATGGAAGCCCTAGCCGCAGTCTTGCGCCGAGCAGGAGACCCCCTTTCCCTGGAACGGGTCGATGTTTTGCCACCGGGGCCGGGTGAGGTCCAGGTTCGCATCGAGGCCGCGGGGGTGTGTCACAGTGACTTGCACGTGATGAAAGGGGATTTGCCGATGAACACCCCGATCATTCCCGGGCACGAAGGGGCCGGAGTGGTGGAGGCCATCGGGCCGAATGTGACTTCCGTGGAGCCCGGAGATCACGTGATTCCCATCTGGCGGATGTCCTGCGGACATTGTGAGTATTGTCTGGGCGGTCGACCGGCGTTGTGTGAGGTGGGCACGAAGATGCGTTTCACGGGGCTGATGCCAGACGGGCAAACGCGTTTCCGGGATGCTTCCGGGGCATCGGTGTTGCACTATGCCGGCGTCTCCACCTTTGCGCAGCGGAGTACCATGCCGGAAGGCGCCGTGGTGAAAATTCCGCGGGACGTGAGCTTCGAGCACGCGGCGTTGATCGGGTGCGGGGTGATCACGGGATTTGGCGCGGTGATTCACGCGGCGGCGGTGCCGGCGGGGAGCAGTGTGGCGGTCTTCGGCTGTGGCGGCATTGGCTTGAACATTGTGCAGTCGGCTCGGTTGGCGGGAGCCATGCGGATCATCGCCGTGGATCCGGTGCCGTTGAAGCTGGAATATGCCCGGCGGTTGGGGGCAACGGATGGGGTGCTTTCCGGGGAGAACGATCCGGTGGCGGCGGTGAAGGATCTGACGGGCGGGCTCGGGGTGGACTTTGGGTTTGAGGCGGTCGGTCTCCCGGAAGTGGTGGAGCAGGCTTACGATGCGACGCGCAAGGGCGGCACGTGTGTGGTGGTGGGGATCGCCCCGGCGGAGAAACGGGCACGGATCAACATCAACGCGCTGGTCTACGCGGAGAAGACGTTGAAGGGGTCGATTTACGGTTCGACCCGGCCACGGATTGAGCTGTTGCGGTTGATCGAGCTGCATCGGAGCGGACGGATTGAGCTCGATGCCTTGTTGACCCGGACCTATCCGCTGACGCAAATCAACGAGGCCTACGCGGCCCTGGAGAGGGGTGAGGTGGCCCGCAGCTTGGTGCTGCCGTGGCGCGCTTGAGCGCGAGCGGAGCGTGTCCCCGGAATCTCTTTCCGTCGTTGGTCCATCTGTCCCGCATTCCGGGAAAGATCGGCTGTCCGACTGATCCGATGGCCCGTCCCGATTTCCTTTTCCGCTTTTTGCTGTTGGTCCTGACGGTTGGGATTGCGGCTTGCGGATCCCATCAAACCGGGAGCCCGGTGAAAACAGCCCGGCCTCCGGCTTTGGTGAAGACGGCGGCGGTGGGGAAGGGGGATTTTGCGTTGCCGCTCCGGGTCATCGGGACGGTGAATGCGGACGAGAGCAGCGACATCAGTTCCAACGTCACCGAGACCGTGGCCGAGCTTTTTTTTGAGGACGGTCAGCGGGTTCAGAAGGGGCAATTGTTGGCGCAGCTGGGGAATGCCGAGGAAGAGGCCCTGCTGGCTTCGGCGAAGTCGGTGTTGGCGGAAGAGGAACGGGAGATCGAGCGGCTCAGAGGGCTGGTGGCCGAGGGAGCCGCCGCCGAAGCCCGTTTGGCGGAGAGGCGCACCTTGGCGGAGATCGCCCGTCAGCGAATCCGGGAAGCCGAGGCCAAACTGGCGGACCGCCGGGTGGTGGCACCGTTCGATGGGTGGCTGGGATTGCGGCGGATCAGTGCAGGCGCGCTGGTTTCTCCCGGGAAGGTGATTACCACGATCGATAAGCTGGACGTGGTGAAGATTGATTTTGGCATCCCGGAGACGGTGCTCGGCTCGATTCAGGCCGGGACGGAAATTGTCGCGACCACCGAGTCCTTGCAGCACCGGGAGTTCAAGGGACGGGTCAAGCACCTCGACACGAGGCTTGATCCGGTGACGCGCTCCGTTCAGGCCCGGGCGGAAGTCGCCAATCCAGACTTGGCCCTGCGTCCTGGGATGCTCACCATGGTGGAATTGCGGTTGGAGCCGCGCCGCTCGTTGGCGATTCCTGAGAGGGCGCTGGTGCCGATGGGTTCGCGCCAACAGGTCTTCACCGTGGGCGGAGATTCCGCGGCCCCGGTCGCCAAGTTGATCGAAATCGAAACGGGTCGGCGCGTGCCCGGCTCGGTGGAGGTCCTCCGGGGACTGGAAGAAGGAGCGCGGGTGATCACGGACGGATTGGTCGGGTTGCTCGACGGATCGGCCATCCGCCTGGCGGGTGAATATGAGGGGCCGGTGGCGCCCTTGAACCCGGAACGGACCAAGCCCTGACTCTGATCCGGCATGTGGCTTTCCGATACCTCCATCCGGCGCCCGGTCCTCGCCACGGTGTTGAACCTGCTCCTCATCGCGTTTGGCGCTGTCAGCTTCACGCGGCTTCAGGTTCGGGAGTATCCTGACATTGAACCGCCGATTGTGACGGTGGAGACCCAATATCGAGGAGCCTCGGCCTCGGTGGTGGAACGGCGCATCACCCAACCCCTTGAAGATCGGATCAATCAGGTCGAGGCCATCAAGAACATCTCCTCTGAAAGCATCGATGGGCAGTCGACCATCACCGTAGAGTTCACTCTGGAGCGGGACTTGGATGCCGCCGCCAATGACATTCGGGAGGCGATCGCACCTGTGATCACGAATCTGCCCGAGGAAGTGGAGGCCCCGCAGGTGGGCAAAACCGAGGCCGGGGCGGAGATTCTGATGTATCTGAACCTGACGAGTGACCGGTTGGATCCGATCGCGCTTACGGATTACGCGGAGCGTTACCTCGTTGATCGTTTCTCCCGCCTGCCGGGCGTGGGCCGGGTGCGGCTTTCCGGCGGGAGCCGATATGCCTTGAGGGTCTGGGTGGACCGAGAGGCGCTGGCGGCGCGCCAATTGACAGTGAACGACGTGGAAGAGGCTCTGCGGCGGGAGAACGTGGACCCACCGGCCGGCACGGTGCAATCATTGGACCGACAGTTCACGGTTCGTCTGACCCGGGAATACCGGACGGCGGCGGACTTTGAAAAGCTCGTGATCGCCCGGGGCG
>QQNE01000011.1 GCA_003402735.1 Verrucomicrobiota bacterium | reverse complement strand
TCTATCGAGCCCAGCATTCCCCAACCCTTGCCAGATCCGCCGCCGGATGCAACGATGGTTGCTGGGTCATTTCGTTCACAAAGGCGTCGGGCCCGACTTTTCCATGATCTTCCGCGTTCGCTCCATCCTCCCGCTGAGCGGGTTGCTGCTGCTCGTCGGCCTGGTGAACGCACCGGCACAAGCCCATCCATCGGCGCTCGGTTCCTGGGAATTTGACGAAGCCCGGCGCGAAACGTGGATCGCCTCGGTGAAAGCCGGACAACGGGGAGGCAGCATGCCGGAAATCGCGATTGAGATGGGATTGGCCACGCTTGAGAACACCGTGTTTACCTTCGGGATCGACGCCCGCGGTCCGCACCTTGTGCGCACCGACAAAGTGACCGGTGCCGCCTCGCGCAAGGCCATCACCATCCGCCGGGACGGCGCGGACCTGCTGTGCACGGAGGACGATTCCGGCACCTTGTTGCGGCTTCGCCCGATCGATGCCGAACACCTCCTGCTCATTGAAGAAGCACGGAAAATCTCCATTCCGTTGCAGCGAAGGTAGCCTGCTTGCGCCGACCATTGCATTTCAACAGATGCTGACGTAGATAAGGGAATCATGGTCGCACCGCTCGCCGCAACAGTCACCCTAGAGGAAAAGGCCCTCGAACTGTGCCAATTCATCCTGGACCAGCCGGAATTCCAGGACTCTTGGAACCGGATCGAGGCGTTCCTGGCAGATTCGACCGCCCAGGGACTTTACCGGGAATGGCAGGAGGCCAGTCGTGAACTGGCGATGCGGGAACGCGAGGGGCTCCCCCTCACGGACCACGACTTGCTCGCCGTCGAGGCCCGCAAAGAAGCCGTCCTGAGCAACGATGTGGCGCTCGGTTTTGCGGAGGGCGAGGAGGCTTTGAACGGAATTTTTGGGACGGTGACCCGGCTGTTGCAAAAAACCTTACAACTCGGCCGTGTTCCCACTGAGGGGGATCTCTCTGCAGACGGATGCTGCGGCGGCGGCTGTGGCTGTCATTGAAATCCTCTTTTTGCCCCCGTTGTTTCGCAATGGTTCCCAACCCACTCCATCCTGCTCTCTCCGTCCTGATGAAACCAAATTTCTCCATTTTCGCTCTGGCCAGTGCCGTGGTCCTCCTTCCGCTGGCCTCGCCCCCGTCCGCTCTGGCCCGGACCTGGACCCAGTCTGAAACCAACCGCACCATTGAAGCGGATCTGGTGAAAGTGTCTGGTGACAAAGCGGTTCTGAAACTCCGCACCGGGCAACTGGCCGAAGTCCCCATCCGAACCCTGAGTGCGGATGACCAAGCCTTCATCCTGGCCCAGTCCAAAGGAGCGCAGGATTCATCGGGCGCAGCTTCATGGCCCCAATGGCGTGGCCCCCTCCAGAACGGAATCTCCCCGGACAAAAATCTGCTCAAGGAATGGCCAAAAGATGGGCCAAAGAAACTCTGGACCTACGACAACGCCGGTATGGGCTACTCCGGTTTCAGCATCGCCGATGGTCTCTTGTTCACCCTCGGAACCCGCGGCGCTGACCTCTACGTGATCGCCATCAACGCCGAGGACGGCAAGGAAGTCTGGTCCCGCAAAGCCGGCACTGACGAACAGAAAGGATACAGCACTGGCTGGGGTCACGGACCGCGCAGCACCCCGACCGTCAGTGAAGGCAAGGTCTACGCGCTCGGTCCCCAGGGTTCTCTCGACTGCCTCGATGCCGCCAAAGGAACCGTCATTTGGTCCAAGGACCTCGTCAAGGATTTCGGAGGCAAGGCCGGGGGCTGGGGTTTCTCTGAATCCCCCCTCGTAGACGGCACCCGCTTGGTGGTGGCTCCGGGAGGCCAGACTCCTCTCGTCGCCCTCGACAAAAAGTCTGGCGAGCTCGTGTGGAAATCGGCCATCGAGGGAGCAGGTGCTGCGGAATACGCCACGGTAGTCGTTGCCGAACTCGATGGCGTGCGGCAATACATCAAACTCTTCCAGAAACTCCTCGTCGGAGTCAATGCGGAGACCGGAGCGGAAATTTGGCGCTCCACTTGGACCCAAGGAGCCACTGCGGTCATCCCGACCCCGATCGTGGATGGAAACCGCGTCTACATCACCTCCGGCTACGGAGCGGGCTCCAAACTGGTGGAAGTCAAGGGTGGCACCGCCACCGATGTCTGGGTCAACAAGGAGATGAAGAACCATCACGGCGGAGTCATCAAGATCGGTGACAACCTCTACGGATTCTCCGATGGAGGCGGTCTCATCTGCCAATCCTGGACCACCGGATCCATGGTCTGGAATGAGAAGAGCCAGTTCCTCCAGAAGGGAGCCGTCCACGTCGCGGATGGAATGCTTTACTGCCTCAACGAGTCGGACGGCATGCTGACCCTCGTCGAAGCCTCTCCCAGCGGATTTAGCGCGAAGGGACAGTTCAAACTGGATCCCCAGAGCCCGAACCGGAATCCTCAGGGGAAGGTTTGGACCCATCCCTTGGTTCTCAACGGCAAGCTCTACCTTCGCGACCAGGAATTCCTCTCCTGTTTCGACGTCAAAGGCTGAAGCTCCCGCTCAGCACGTTTACGCCTGCGGGTTGTCCTCCGGCAGGCGCACTCTCCAGAGGATGGCGAGGTAGGTTGCCGCGTAGAGTCGCAACGAACCCATTTGCATGGGAAAATCGACCATGGCGTGGAGCCCTACGATAGTCAACGCCACAATGGCGGCCCCAGTCGACAGCTCCTCCGGTCTCAGCCAGTGATCGCGGCAGCCCTTGAGGAATCCAACCCCGACCAGCGCGAACCAGACGACCGCCCCTGGCAGCCCCCATTCAACCATCGTCTGCAGGTAATCCTGATGGGCGTGGCTGAAGAGCCCTTGCATGCTGGTCCCGAGGTGCGCTGAGAAATACGGGAACACAATGTAAAACGTTCCAGAACCGGTTCCCCAAAGGGGATACTGTTGAACCATCGAGAGAGCGATTTCATACAGAATGGGTCGCCCACCAAATCCGGAATGCATCACCTCATCCCAGCGGCGCACCGACACCCCCGCCAACGGGAAGATGAACGTTGCCGCCCCTGCCAACAAGATCAAGACCAGCAAGACCAAGACCAACGGGGGAACCCTCGCTTCCCGAGGCGGCATTCCCTTGTGCAAAACCACCAGGGCAAAGAGGAGCCCGGGAATCGCAGCCAAATGCCCGAACTTGGAAATGTTGATAAAGAGGGCGAAGAAAGTGAGGAGAAACCCATTGATCCAGAGGGCACGAGCGATGGGTTGATACCCGTAAATCGACCGAATCGCGAAGACCAATGACGCTGGCCAGCAGAGGTTCAAAAAAGCGGCCGCATGTGCGTGATAGACATAGGTGCCGAAAAAGGTAATGCACGGACTGTTGGTGAATGGAATCACCTGGCTGCCCTGAAACTTGAGGGCGATTCCGAACACGGCCATGACCAGCCCGGTCAAGGCGATCGTCCCCATCAAAAACCAGCGCACCTCGCGGTCCCGGAGCAGGTCGAGCAAGGCGGTGAATCCGATCCCCAGAGCGCTCCAGTGAATCAGGGCAATGAGGGAGGAGCGACGATCCATGGTCCCCGGGAGATGCGGCCGAAAGCTGTGGAGGGCTTCCATGCTGCGAGTGACCGGATCATAGATGTATTTCGGGTTCAGAGCCTGAGCCACACCCAACCCCAAAATCAGCAGCATGGCCACCAATGGAAAGCCGGGCACAGTCGGTCGCTTCCCGTAGGCAAGGCATTCCCTGAGATGAAAAAGGGCTGCCAAGACCAGCAAGCCATCGAGAACAAACCAAGCCTGATTGGTCGCGCATCCGTGGGCGAACGGTGCATAAACCAAAGCCATCGCGAAGAGGCAAACCGCGATCCGGCGTGGAAACATGATCGGAAGGGGATTGGAATTCGAGGTCCCCAGAGAGGAGCCGACGGATGCCTTTATTTGGAATCGTTGCTCACGTAGCCATCAATGGCTCCGCCACCATGATACCCGTAATAATAACCGTAAGCGCCGCGGCCGGCCACTCGGGGAAGCAGATTGGCCACGATGCCCACCGGCTCTGCGTGATTCGAGCGCAAGGTCTTGAGCCCACGGAAGAGGGCTTTGCGTGGCGTTTTCCCCATGCGATAGACCATGATCACACTCTGGGCACGCTTGGCGATCGGAAGAGTGTCACTCACGGGAACCAGGGGAGCGGTGTCAATCACCACCCGGTCAAAATCCCGGCAAAGGTCGGCCAGGAAGGTCCCCAAATGACGCCCCCCTAACAATTCCGCTGGGTTGGCCGACTTGCCCCCTCCCGGAACAAACCAAAGATTTTCGATCTCTGTCTGGTGGATCACCTCGGCAAGAGAGCTTGTCCTCGACAACAAATTCGTCACCCCCGGAGCCTCCCGGCTCAAGTTGAATGTCGAGTGCAACACCCCTTTGCGGAGGTCGGCATCGATCAAAACGGTCCGCTCCCCCTGTTGGGCGAAACCACACGCAAGGTTGGCGGAAATCCAGCTCTTGCCCTCGCCCGGAAGAGAGCTGGTGACAACGAAGATGCGCCGCTCCTCGGAGTCACCGAGCAAGGTCAACCCGGTCCGCAAGGTGCGAATGGCCTCGGATGCGTGAGGATCCTTCCGGCTGAGCAGAACCAGTTCACGTTTCGTCCCGTCGCCTTTCGAGGAAGACGAGGGCACGGCCCCGATCACCGGCAATCTGGCGTCTCTCTCCAGTTCGCCGACCGTACGGATGCTAGGATCGAGGAATCCGATCAGGAAAATGCATGCGATCCCCAACAGGAAGCCGCCACCGGAGAAACGCCCCACGATGTCGTTCATCGATGGGGCGATGGGACCGCCGGGCAACGTCGGCGGCTGGATAATTTCGAATTGCCGGGTCGCGATGCCGCGAGTCACATCTGCTTCCTTGAGTTTGGTGTTCAGGTTCTCGAAGATTCCCTGCTCAGTCTCCAGAGCCTTGCTGAGAATGCTGGCCCGGGAGGCCACGGTGCGAAGTTGTGCCGCGATCAGGGCCTCTCCCTCCAACCCCGCCAACACCGAGGCGTTCTCTTTCCAAAACCTTTGTTCTTCAGCAGACCCCGCGATGACTTGGGCCAACTCCGTCGAAAAGCGGTTGAGCAAGAGAGCCAACAACTCCTTGGCCTCAATCAAGTCCGGCCATTTCGGGAGGTAACGCTTCTCCATCTCGATGATCGCGATCCGCGTGGTCTCGATCCGCTTGCTGAGATCGACACAGCCTTGGTAACGCGCCAAGGAACTTTCGATCTTGAAGATGCCCTCCTGCAGCTCCCGGCACTTTTCGACAATGTAATTGATCGTGTTTTCCTCAGAACCGGCAATGCTTTCGGCAGTGAGTTTCTCATACTCCGTCAACAAGCAGGAGAGCACGTCCCTGGCGACTTCCGGGTTGGTGTGCGCGGCGAAGATGTCGACCAAATTCGTATTCTCGCGGACACTGACACTCACCCATCCAGCCATCATGCCGGCCAAATCTCCGGCGGCGGGGCCCTGCTTCGTCCCAGGCGCGGGTTTCTCCTCAGGATTCGGTTTTTTGGCGAGAAATGGCTCCCACGGCAAAACATAACGACGGCTCAGCGGAACCACTTCGGGGCGATTCGCAAAGAGCGGATTCGACGCCACATTCTGATAAATTCTCGGCATCCGGAGCTTCTCCAAAGTGGCCTGCAACTCGGCCGGGACCCCCAACCGGATCCGCTCCTCCTCGGCCACGTCCGCGGCCTCCTGCTTGACCCGCGCGATCTGGATCGAGGTCCAAGACTGATAGGTTTTCGGCGTGATGGTGAAGAGGTAAAAGCCGTAAAACGTCCCCGTGATCGTAGTCAAAACCGCAATCCACGCATAGCGCTTCAGCCAGTTCAAATAATCCGCGAAGGTCTTGGTCGCCATCGAGGAGGACTCGATCCCACCATCCACACTCCCATAACCACCACTGTATCCATAGTCAGGCGATGCTCCGTGAGGTCCCGGCGCCCCTCCCATGGACGAGAATGACCCGCCATTGGCATCGGAGTGGGGATCCGCGGCATGGGAAAATGCCGTTTCACGCCGGTTTTTCGGGGATGGAGGCTCGGGCGACTGCATGATCAGAAAATGCTTTCCGGAACGAAGACGGTGTCTCCGCCTTTGAGGACAGGAGACGGGATTTCTCCCTTCTGAATCCGATCGACGTTGATCGTGACCGGGGCCTCGCCCTCGCGACGGATGGTGACCTTGGACCCTCTGGCGGTCGGAGTCATGCCCCCGGCCAGGGCGATCGCGGTCAAGAGATCGAGGTCGCGCCCCGCCGGCATCTCCATCGCCCCTGGCCGAGCCACCTGTCCCAGAACCGTCACCAGCGGACGGGCGGAACCCATCGCCAAAAGCGAAGGAACGATCACCGAATCATCCCTCTGCAGGACAAACGATTTGTCAGCGGGCATGCTGACGCGCAGGGAC
Organism: Verrucomicrobiota bacterium; assembly: GCA_003402735.1. Taxonomy (GTDB): domain Bacteria; phylum Verrucomicrobiota; class Verrucomicrobiia; order Verrucomicrobiales; family DEV007; genus V1-115. The sequence continues at coordinate 54,597 of QQNE01000011.1, read as the reverse complement.
TGGATGTCCTCTCCGTTGCGGCGTTTGATCTCGATCGCCGCCAGGTTTGAGCTTTCCGTGGGGCCTCCAGCCACCAGCAAAGCCGTCCCCAACTCTACCCGCTCTTCGGCCTCGAAAGGAAATCTCCCGGGAGCACGCACCTCGCCCAGCACACTGATCTGGATCGCCCCCTTGCCAATCATGTCGATCGATACCTGGGCGTCACGGACGTAGTCTTTCTCGAGGAGAGATTCGATCTCGGCCGAGACCTGTTCCGGACTGCGCCCACTCACCGAAATCTTGCCGAGCAGAGGGTAATTGATGGTGCCCTGCTCATTCACCTTGAACTCCCCGCTCAACTCCGGTTCACGAAAGACCATGACCGTGATGGCATCCCCAGGGCCCAATTTTCGCGCCGAGTCCGTGCGCTTTTTCGGCTGTGCTTGCACCTGCTGCGGCTTCGCCTTTTGCTGCTCCTGCTGCGGTTCCTGCGCGGCCACGCCCCCGCAGAACACCAGGCCCACGAGGCAGAGGTGAAGCGCTCGTCCCAATGCCATCGGGGAAGCCGCTGCAGCCATCGCGCGAGCAACGCAGGCTAGCCACAAGCGCGACTTGAGATTCAAACTGTTCATGCTCATTTCGACCAACAAACCTTTCCCGGGAGCCCACACTTCCGATTCTATCACATTCTGCCCACCGGACGCCTGCCCCCCATTGGACGGCAGCCCTTACAATCGTCATCACCGAAATGGAAGGCAAACTCAAAAAAAGCGGCTGTCGCCGACACGATCGCAGACGGCGTCCCCCCTGACTGCCGGTTTCCTGTTCTCGTTCAGGGCGCAAACCGTGAAACTTCCGGGCCTGTCAGATTCGCCGGATTTCGCAAATTGAGAGCATCAAGGCCACCCGAACTTCCCGGGCTCCCCGGAAGTGGGCTGGAGGCCAGGGAGCCATACACTTGCCGATAGTTCTGTGGCAGGGACGGAATCGGAGATTGCACGAAGGAGGGGTTCTGCGTCGTCAGGTTGATCACCGAAGCAGTCTCCACCACCACGCCCGAGGAGAACTCAAAAGTCACCACATAGGATCCCAACGGGAGATTGCCAAACGCATAATTGCCGTCTGCATCCGTAACGACTTCGGCCACGAGTTCCCTCGTGCCATCCTCGAGAACCTTGAAGAGCTTCACCTTCTGGCCCTCAGAAGATTCCTCTCCCTCATCCTTCCTGGCATCGCCATCGGCGTCGCTAAATACGCTTCCCTGGACCGAACCTTGGGTCGCCTCCTGTGCCCTCACCTGATGCAAGCCTCCCGCGATGAGGAAAAGAGAGACCCAGGCAGTTGCAGCGGAATGTATCTTCATGGCGAAAGCCTCCAAAAATCCTGACGGTTTCTAGTAGGTCACACCCAGCCGGACACCGGTGAAGTGATCTTGAAACCGATTCACTTGGTTGGTCGAATCGTTGGTGGTGTAGTAATAGAAAGTGGTGACGTTCCCCTCGAAGAAACGAGTAATTGGGAAGGCACGAGACACCGAACTGCCGAACAACCAGTAGTCATCCGCCCGGGTGCTGACCATGTTTTGCAAGGTCGAGAAGTAATCCGCGTGCTCGTAGGAGCCTTCCAACCGAAGTTGCAGGGCCCACCAGGGCAAACCATAGTTAAAGGAGCCCCGCACTCCCGCCCGATTGAAGTTCTCGAAACCGCTGACAATGGAAGGGCTGAAATCCTTGTAGACACTCAACTGCAAAGCGCTTTTGGCAGTCGGACTCCACCTCGACCCCAGCTCGTAGACAAAGGCCCCTGTCGAACCGATCGATTGCGGACCTTCAAAATTGCGGAAGTCATAGCCGACCCGGCTGAAAACCTGCGTCTTCCGGCTGAAGGTGTAGTTGGTGCGCAAAGAAGGCTGAAGATAACTTTGATCCAAATTGTTGGCGGTGTTGAACTGGCCCGCCCGAACTCCAAAACCAAGCTCTGTTTTTGGCGCAAAACCAGGACGGTAAAACCAAGCGAAATCGGTCAACAACCCCTCGCTGTCATTCAATCCGGTTCCCTGGGCGAAGTTGCGGTTGTCGATCGTGTAAGACCCGGTCATATAACCGTGCGCCAACTGCCGCTGCCCGGAAACGGTGATGTTGAAGTCGCGGCTCTGGGCCCGGCGTTGCTCCCGTTGCGTGTCACTGTAATCCACCACGTTGCCCTGGTTCGCCCGGAACATTGAGGAGACCCGGACGTTCGTCTTGGCCCCGCGCAGCCCCATGTAGCTGTTGAGCATCGGCTCCGTGTTGTTCCGCCCCCCATCTGCCGTTCGGGAATCATACTGAAACACACTGCCCAACAAATCCACTCCATAGTAAAGTCCCATGGCCGACTCATCCCCCACGTCGAGACTCACCCCGACGGAAGACCAAGTCACCCAGGAGCCAACCTCTTTGTTTGACCGCAAGAGCGTGTTCGAATCGTAGCCCATGCTCGTGTTGATCCAAACATCGAGGCGCACCCGATCGTCCACCTCCTTCAACACCTGCCCCAAATCCACCACCTCCGCGTCCAACGCCGGATTTTCAATCACCAAACTGTCCTCGGTGCGAAATGCACTGGGGCTCGGCAAAGCCACGGAACTGGTCTGCGGAGCTTGGGCACCAACCTGTGCGGGGGGCACTTCCGTCGGCTTCAGGAGCCCCGGCCCGGAACTCGGTTCTTGAGCGACGACGAAACCGCTCGCCGCAAACACGGAGGCCAGGACCCAAGGCGACGCCGGGACGGTCAATGCACTGAAATGGAAAGACTTCATCGAAAGGGAAACAAATCGATTGGGCGGGCCTTGATTTTTAAAATAACTTAAATTATTCTAAAAATACCTTAGGCCGATCCCATCATTGTGCCGGACAATCCCAGGGAAAAGCAAAAAATTCTCTGGGCGGAGCTTTTTTTTGTGATGACGGAGGGTCCGCCCCACTCGCCCCCATTGGACGGCGGTCGAACCGAGTCCGGCTGGACCAGCGGACGCCCCGATCAATTCCCTTCCAACACTCCCTGGCGCACCTCTCCGGACTCCCGCGCTTGCCAGTAGACGCCCGCTGAAACATCGAGCGCCGTCAGCCACCCTCCGCCATAGGCCCAGGTATCGATGCAGGTAAGATGTCCGTTGCTCTTGGGAACACCATCCTTGTGGGCAGAGTGCCCACAGACGACTTTTTTGCCAGACATATGGGCCGGCGAAGCAAAATCGACCCGCTTCCAGTAGAGATCTGCTTGGGTCTGCTTCTCCATGGGAAGGGCGGGATTTACGGAGGCGTGCACGAAGATGTGGGTATCTGTCGACCACCAAGGAATGGTGTTTTCGAGAAATTCCCAGTGCTCCTGGGGAATGCCCGATTTCCCCCCTTGGTAAGATTCCATGGTGGCCATCCCTCCGACTTCAAGCCATGGTCTCAGAGCGAAACGATCCTTGATCGCGTCCATCATGATGACCTCGTGATTGCCACGCAAGCAGACCACCTGATGCGTCTTGCTCCATTCGATCAGCCAGTCGATGACTTCGCGAGAGTTCGGTCCCCGGTCGACGCAATCTCCCAGGGTCACCAAAACGTCGTCATCCTTGAAAGGAACGGCCTCGGCCAGCGTCCGCAAGGCGCGGTAACAGCCATGAATATCACCTATTGCTAAAACTCGCATAACTTCCCTGACTTAGCGTCCACTCGCTCCCCCGTGTTCGACCCTCATGGTCCGCTCCGAGTTCAACCTCGACGGGATTTGCCTGAACCCGTCCAAGCCCTGATGCACAAAACTCTCCCAGGCCTGCGCCTCATCTTTCGCACCCGAAACGCCGGCCACAAAGATGCAGGCAGGCGGAGGCGGCATCGGTTGCAGCGCCAACCGGACCCTGGCTTGTCGGCTGAACTGGCCATTGAACCCGAACCGAGAATGGATCCAGATGCTCTTGAAGACATGGGAAACTTCCCCGGACGGAGATTGGGCGGTCAGAGATTGCACCCGGACCGGTTCCCCAGCCACCTGGACAACCCGGTCCGGATGCACCTCGATCACGTTCCAGCCCACCATCCCGAGGCAATACTGCGGTGGGTGAGACAACAAGTCGTAGGCGTAGGCTTCATGACCGGCATCGAAATCCAGGTAGAGAACGTCGAGCGAGAGGCCCCCCGCTCCGCTCACCCGATAGTGCCTCCCCCGATCGAATGAGAGTCCGGTCACTTGAGCGGCCGATACGGGAACCTCTCTCCAAGCCAACGGATCCCCGGGCGGCAGCCAACGCAAAACTTGGGGATAGGTCGCCAACAGATCCCGCGAGGCACGGGACTGGAACCACCAAAGTCCGCCCGCTTCTCCGATGACGACGGCGAGGCAAAGGCCCCATACAGCCCAGTGTCCGAGACCCGTCGCCTTGCGCGTCTCCATAGCTTGCTCCTGCTTCACGTTTCGTCAGGATCCAGGTAATCTGCCATCTCGTAAACTCTTGGATCCCGCCGGGGACCAAGCCCCCGATACCGGGCCAGCATCCGCCTGGCGTCTCCCCTGCCCTCCTCGCTGAGCCCCATCCCCTCATCTTCCGAGCCTCCCATCGACTCGTCAAGGGCATCGCCAAATTGTTCCTCAATCTTTTCGGGGTCCTCGCCGGCTTCCAAGCGCCGGGCCATTTCCTCGATCTGAGAGTTCCAGGAGGTTCCCATGAGATCCCCCATGCGCCGCAGCAGCCGACCCAGTTGACGCGGATCGGGGTTCTCCTCACTCAATCCAGCGAACTCCCTCTCCATGGCCGCAAAGCTCTGCATCATCCGTGGATCCTCAAAATCGGTCATGCCTTCCTCACCGCTCTCCCGGGCCACGCCGGTAAAGGCAAAGCGCGAGACCCTCTTCTCCAATTTGGCCTCGGCATGCGCCGGGTCCGGACACCGCGGCACCCGCCCCGCCCAGCGGATCGAACGGGCAAAGAACGTGTAGACCGTGTGGTTTTTGGGACAATAAAACTCGTAATAAGGCACGGATGAGATCGTGAAGAGCGGTTGAATGGAAACCCCAAAGTCGGGAGGAGCCGGAAAGCATCAATCGTCGGGCACGGTGGAAGGAACTCCCGGGATCGATCCGCCTTTGCCGTCGAGGCATCGGCCAAGAACCGGAATCCCCAACTGCCGATGCATTCGCCCGGCGGAGAAGCGTTCCGCATACCAGTCCCGCAAACGGGCATCCACAGTTTCAGGGATTCCTTGCAACGCCCGTTCACAAGCGACTTCGATGGCTTCCAGAAAAGCCCCCAACTCCTTGCCCGGAACCAGAGCAACCCCCTCAGGAGGAGAGAGAAACTCCGGCTCTTGTCCGGGGACGGGTGCCGTCGCCACCACCGGCGTTCCATTGCGCAGGCAAGCAAGGAGGGCTTGGTCATCCGCGTGGCATCCGTCCTTTAAGGGCAGAATCGCAAAGTCCAGCGCACGCAACCGCACCGCCACCTCGTCGGCCTCCGGCGTGCCCGCATCCAAAAACGGCAGCGGCATGGAGCGGTCCCTGAATCGTTGTCCATCCGGTCCCAGGTAGAGCAGGCGCGCCCCCGGAGAAAGCCGCAGCGACTCCTTCAAACCCGCCTGGAGAAGATCCCAGGCAAGGTCTGGAAACCGGCCCAAAACCCCAATCAAGAGCTCCTCCGTTTGCTCCGGAAAACCGAGCCGTCTCCGTGCCTCACGACGCGCCAACGGACACGCTGGAACCACCGCCGATACCGGCACCACTTCAAATCCGCGCCGGAACCGTTTGCCCAACCGCTGGGCGGCCCCCGAAGAAAAAGTGATGAAACGTTGGCACCGGCTCGCCAAACGGTTGAGAATTTGGCGAGCTGAGAGCGCAGCTCCCGGAAAAAAATCGGAGTCTGCGCCCTGCACCGCTTCATCACCCAGCACCAACCCGAAGGCCCAGCCTTCGGAGGAGGCGGAAGCGGCCAGCGTGCCCGCGACTTCCAGAAAGGCGACCCGGTCCCGTCCCTTGTCGGCCTTGGGATCGTAATCGACCAACACCCAATCAGGCCTGAACGCCTGGATCGCCTTGAAAACTGCGGGAAACGAACGGGCCGAATCCGTGATCGCCCCACCCTTCTGCTGGCTCCAGGCAAGGGTGTCCGTCACAAAGGCGCTGATGTTCAAGACCGCATCTGGGGGCAGTTCGTGCCGCGCGACATCCAACTGCGTGAGCAAGACCGGAGCCAAAGTTGAGGTCCGCTGCAAAAGCCCTGCGCGCGACAACGGCTGCGCATTGCTCAGGATGGCCAGATTCACGCCAGGTCGTGAGGAGAAGAATAACTGCCGACCGCCGTCCGCCTCATGGAGGAGGTGGAAACACCGACCCGCTCGGCGCGACGGGCCGCCTTGTCCGCCGTGACTTCAGCAATCAGTCGCAGGGTCTGCCGATGAAATTCCTCTTCGGAGAAACGCTGCGCGTTTTGAATGATTCGCGCCGGTTGCCACTCGATCGACTCGCACCTGCGCACCGCCTCCGCCAAAGCCTCGGGGGCAGGATCGTGGAAGAAACATCCGGTTTCCCCTTCCACCACCGTTTCCAAAGCCCCCCCTTTTCCGAAGGCAATCACCGGACGTCCGGCCGCTTGCACTTCCACCGGAGCGATCCCGAAATCCTCTTCCCCAGGAAAAACGAGGGCACGACAACTCGCGACCCAATGATTGACCTCTTCATCGGTAACCTTCCCGAGAAACTCAACGGTCGGCCCTGCCATCGCGCGCAAACGGGGCCCGTCCGGTCCTTCCCCGATGATCACCAAGCGCTTGCCCATCGCCGAAAAGGCTGCGACTGCGCGGTCGATCGCCTTGTAGCCCACCAATCTGGACAGGACCAAATGATAATCTCCGACCGACTGCTGCCTGGCGGTGAACCGTTGCAAATCCACCGGCGGGTGAATCACCTTGGCCTCCACTTGGTAGTTGTTCCGGATCCGGCGCTTCACCGCCTGTGAGTTGGCCACCACCACATCAAATTTTGAGGTCGCGCTCCGGTCGAGCCCGCGCAGCGCCGGAACCATGGTGCGCACCACTCCCCTCCGCAGCTTGCTCCGGATCTCGGAACGCAGATAGGTGTCACACTCCCAAAGAAAACGGGTCGGCGAATGACAGTAGAGCACGGACGCCGTGGACGGGCTGAACCGCATGCACTTGGCAAAGGCGCTGGCACTGACCCAAGCAGCCTCCGCCTCGATCACCCCAAAACTCCGGAACGCCTGCGGGTAGAGCGGAAAGTAGCGTTTGAAACAGGTCGTGATCCGCGGAAGCCGCTGCATCCACGACACCCGCAGGTCGGCCCCCTGAAACTCGGGCAGCAGACTGTCCTCCCTCACCGCACTCGTATACAGCGGCAAGTTGGGCTGCCTCCGAAGCATTGAGGCCACCACCCGCTCCGCTCCGCCCATCTGGATCAAGTAATCATGAGCCAGAACCAGCTTGGAAACCGAGGGCTTGAAATGGGGTGAAGAAGACATCTCAAAAAACGCCGCATGGGTTTCACGGCACCATCCTTATCCACTACCTCGGTCCTACAGTCGGATGCCAGAAGAAAATGCAACATTTCTCAGCCCACAGCAGATCTCCGAAGGACAGCGACCTCGAAACCGCTCCACCATTCTTTCAAAATTTAAAACCTTGAGATTGGCCAAAAAAACAGCGTTTTTCAATTTCATCCCACTTGCGCCATCAATCGGAGTTCATTCCTCCATGGGCGCCCTCCACCCTTTGAAGAACTTCAAAGGCGTAGCCAGGACCAAACTTGGTCACGGGCACCCCAAAAACTTGGGGACGCTCTGCCGGACCAAATTGGAAAACAGACTTCCACTTGCGCTCCTCGCTTCGTGTTCGTTCGTTATTGGAACTCGGCACCAACTGACGGACCCAGAGCGTGCGATCGCCCTCGAGTTCCGGAAACGGCAAAGGTTCCTGCCATTCCCGCATGACTGAGCCCTCCGGAAGCAAGATCCAGGTTCCCGACTTGACCAACAGGCAGTCCCCGGGACGAATGACCCTGCGGATCGCTCTTCTGGCCTCGCCCAGACCTGTGCCAGCCCGCATCATGTGAGCGATCTCGACCCCGGTCTTGAGGTGGACGAGTTGACACGGCAGCAGGAGAGCGGCAACCAACCCGCAGCGCCAACGCGCCCTGGCAACTGAAGGGAGTGCCGTTCCCGGTTCCTCCCAAGCCCAAGCCAAGAGCCATGCAAAGCCGACGGTGGAAAAGGCCGCCAAGTTGTAATTTACGTTGGCCACGCGGATCCCGAAGAACCAGATGCCCGCCAGACAAGCGCATTGTCCCGCCACAAGCCACCACCGGGAGGACGGGGCGGCCCGCTTCCACAAAGCAAGCGCTGCCGTTCCGACCGCAAGCAGCATCGGAGGGCCGAAGAACGGACGATCCCACCAAACCAGCCCATAACGCAGCAACCGTCCGAGCCCGGTGATCCCTTTCCCGGCATCCCGCTCCCCCGCCCTCCGGATTCCTGACAAGGACTCGGCAAGCCCGTGGGGAGTTAGGGAGAGGCAGATGGCAAACACCGCCACGGCCACAACTCCCATGAGAACCAGCAATCCGAGCCGACGACCCGTGGAAGCCTCCCCAAAATGTTTTGTCGACGTGAGGACGGTCAATCCCGCCAACACCGCGAGAAACCCGACAGCGGGACTCACCGCCGCACAAACCCCTAACAAGCCGAACGCGGCAAACCCGCACACGGATCCGCCGATCCGAAACATCAGCAAGCCAAAGCCTGCCGCCAAGAGCGGGGCCGCCAGAATCTCCGGTCGTCCATACATCCCCGTCCGCATGGCTCCATCCGCGAGGATGACCAACATCGCCAGAGGGAACCGACTTCGCCAAGTCCGCGCCGCGCCCGGGCCGCTTTGCCGAGAAACGAGCGCAGTGACCGCGCTGACCAGAATCAAGACGTTGACCAGACGAAACACCAGCAACGGGACCTGAAGGGACTCGATGGTGGCGGAAGGCATCAGCGCAGCCGTCCACAATGGGAACAATGGACCGTGCAACGTGAACCGGTCCTGTCCGGAAGGATCCGTCACCTCGATCCCCGACCAGACCGGGTTGATCAATCCGTCCCCCTGACGGCAATGCAAGGCGGCCGGCAAAAAGGCGATGGAATCCCGGTCGGGCCCAGGCCATTGCCAAATCAAGCAGACCAAGGGCGCCAACGCGCCAAGAGCAAGCAAACCGCCCCAGAAACAGGCCAATCTGGGCCGAGCCCACCAAGCATTCGCTATTCTCCCCATCGCGCCTCCCCGTTTTCACCAAAACTTGAAAGAGGCCGCGAGCGGAACATGTCCACTGGCCACCAGAAGACAGCCCAACGCGACGCCTCCGCAGGCCCAGGACCATCGGTCCCTGATGGCAAACTGGACCGGTTCGTCCTGCATGGTGCCACGGCAAATGAGGATCCACGTGCGGCTGATCCAGAAAAGCAACACCGCGCACACTCCCCACAAGGCCGCGGGATGTTCGTAGTGCTTCAGGACCGTGCGATCCTGGAGATACAGGGCGAGCACAAGGCAGGAAACATATCCTGACGCAACTCCCATTTGGAGCAGGGCAGGGCCATCGCTCCGCACATAGGCACGCCCCGGAACCGCACGCCCCTCCGGATCCGAAAGGCAACCGATCTCAGCGACCCTCTTGCCGAGCGCAAGGCTCAGGAAAAAGAAGGCCGAAAAAGCCACCAGCCAGTCACTGGTGAGAAATCCAGATGCCTGACCGCCCATCAGGATGCGCAAGGCGTAGAAAAACGCCAAACCGAACACATCCACCAACAGGAGCCTCTTGATCCCAAAGTTGTAGGCCAACGTCAATGCCAGGTAGAGAACCGCCCAACCCAAGATGCCACCACACCAAGCCACGCCCAATCCCCCTGCTGCCAACCCGAAAGCCAACGCGAGTCCTTGCAGCGGAGAGGCATCGCCCGAGGCCATGGGCCGATGCCGTTTCCTCGGGTGCGCCCGATCCGGGTCGAGATCCGCCACATCGTTTCCCAGGTAGACAGCCGACGCCAGGAGACAGAGCGCCCCAAACGCCAACAGAACCCCCCGCCAAGCTTCCGCCTCGCCCCACCCTTGACCGGTCACAATCGGCACCGACACCAAGATGTTTTTGATCCACTGATGCGGACGCATCGCCTCGAGCAGAGCCCAACGCCGCCCGATCCGCGGAAACTCCAGAACCACGCGCCCCTCCGATCTCGCCTTCCGGGCGACCGCCTCACTTGCGTTGATCACCACCGCCTCCCGGGCGATTTTCCAAATTGGCAGATCGCTTCTCGAGTTGCCCGCATACGCAAACCCCTCGGGAAATGCGTTTGCCAGGCACTCCGCCTTCCGGTTCCCCTTGAGATTGATCTCCCCATCAGAAGCGAAAACAGCATCAAAAATCCTCAGGTGATCTGCCACCTGAACCGCCAGTTGCTGGTCCGTTCCGGTGGCCAGCACCAGAACCCGGCCCCCGCGACGTTCCCCCTGCAACCAATCCAAGACCCGTCGGTCATAGGGCAGCGATTCAACCTGGATTCCGTGGCCTCGAAAAAGTAGGGCTTTGGCCCGGGCCCTGCCCCACCGCAGCCAGGCGATGCCCACGGAGACCAGACGCCACGGTGCCCGAACCAGCAACCGCGCCACCGCCTCCTCAAGGCTGTCCGAACGAATCAGGGTCCCATCCAGATCGACCGCCAGAGGAAGTTTCCCCTTGTGCCCCAATCCGTCTGTCTCCGCTCTTTCCATGACTCAGCCCAAACTCATTCCACATTCCGCACTTACCGGTCAACCCGCCCCGTGCGTGCCGCCAATCACCCCCAGGGTCCGGCTCCGCACCGCGTCCAATCCAAAATTCTTCACGGCAGCTGATCGGCCACGCCGAGCCAAGGCCGCTCTCTCCTCTGGAAAATCGTTGAGAAAACGCATCGCTTCCGCCAAGGCCGCCGGGTCGCCAGGATTGACCAACTTGCCCGTGTTTCCATCCTCCACGATGTCGAGGACTCCGCCTGCACGGGCCGCGATCACCGGCACACCGCAAAGTTGCGCCTCCGCGATCACCCTCCCAAACGGTTCCGGCTGGGTGGAACAGTGCACCACCACGTCCACCGCGTGCATCAAGGCCACCACATCCTCACGGAACCCAACCAAAACAACCCTGCCCTGGAGATCGGGAGATTCAGCGCGCCGTCGCAATTCCTCCGCATAGGCGCGGTCCTCCGCAGTGAAAAGAGCGGCTCCAACCACCACGCCACGCGCCTGCGGCACCAAGGCCAGGGCCTCCAGAAACACCATCTGCCCCTTCCACGGAGTCAACCGCCCGAACACGCCGAAAACCAGCCCCGCGAGCCCATCTGCCGATCCCCCAACCCAGGGCCACTCCGCCCGGCACCGCTCCAGTTCCTCAGCCGCCGGAGCTTCGAACCGCCCGGGATCAAACCCGTTGGGAATGACGGTCACCAAATTTTTCCGCCCTCCGGAAGCGATGAATGCGGCGGCCGTGGCCGTGGAATTTGCGATCACCGCCGCGGCGCCCCAGTTCGCCGCACCGACCAGCAACCACCGATTCGCCCAGCTAAAGTGCTCTGGAATCAACAGATCATGCAAGTGATGCACCAGGGGACGGCCCGACCATCGCGCGGCCAGCACACCCACCAAAAGCGCTTTCGCGGTGTTGCTGTAAACCACGTCCGCATCGGTTTCCCGGATCCGGCAGACCACCCGGCCCGCCAACCCCCAGGCATCCGGCAAGGCCCGCGCCCAACCCCTCCACCCCGCTTCCTTGGTTTGCGAGGCCGCCACCCGCCCAAGACGCTCCACCCGACAAGCCACTCCCCGGGCCTGCAAGGCTTCGCGGAACGGACCGTCATCGAAGAGGATCACTTCCGCCACCACGTCCCGTCCGGTCTCCACCCGGCTCCCTCCCGGCAGTTCAGCCACCAGATCCAGCAGCATCAGTTCGGCCCCTCCCAACTGTCCGGTCTGATCCAGGAAACAGATCCGCAGGCGACCTTTCTGGCGCTGAGCGGACCCATTCGGCCTCACTCCCCGAGCCCGCGCCACCCGGCCCAAGCCAGCCAACAGGCCCCCCACCATGCTCCCCGCCAAGGCCGCCGTAAGGTCCCCAGGGTCCGGGCACCGCCCCGGAATCCAAAACTGTGCCGTCTCGATGGCCACGGCCAAAAGAGTGCCCAAGGCAACGACCGCCCCGATGCGAAACCGCACTGACCGATCCGCGCCCAGCAATCGGAAGATCAACCCGGCGACGATCAAAAAGGCCCAAAAATTGAGCCACCAATCATTCATGTCCACCCACTCTGCCCACTTGCCTGGCAACCAAGTGTTCCGGCCGCGGCGGTCGACCGGGCTGAGAGCATAGTTCAACCCCGCCGCACCCGCAGCCAGGAGAAGGAGCGGAAGATACTTGCCCTTGCTCACCTGCTTTTGATGGATCGATTGAATTGGAGATTCATCGTCGGTTGGAGTCGGCCAGAAACCCGAAAACTTGGGCTCAGAGATTGCGGATCATCGAGTCCAGGGCATCGCGCCCAGCCTGCCCCGTTCACGCATAAACCTGCAAGATCTGCCGCGCCGCCACCTGCCAGTCATGGGCCCGGCGCACATGTTCCACGCAGGCCTCCGGTTCCGGCAAGGTCCGCGCCCCACGGAACACCTCTTGCAGGCCCCTGACCAAGTTCTCGACCCCGCTTCCCTCCAGCACACAGTCAGGTGCCAACGGAGAAACCACCTCTGGCATTCCTCCCACCGGTGTCACAATGACCGGTGTCCCCGCCGCCCAAGATTCCAAAATCACCAACCCAAATCCTTCCAAGGCCACCGAGGGCACCATGGTAAAATCGGCGGCACGATAAGCCAATGACAGGTCCGCATCTGGCACAAAACCCAGCAACCGCACCTGATTCTCCAGACCCAGCCGCTGCACCCGCGCCCGCAACTCGTCCAGGATCGGCCCCTTTCCCCCAATCATCACCAACAACTCGGAGTGGGAACCTGCCAGAGCGTGAACGGCATCGATCAGATTTTCCAAACCCATGCGCCTCGTGATCCGACGCACGCAAAAGACAATCCGCCTCCCCGGATCCACGGGCCAACCGAGCCTTTCCCTCGCCTCGCGGCGCGAGATCCCTAACGCCTTTGTGCCGAACTCAACCGCATCGATTCCCATCGGCCCCACCGTGACCCGACCCGGCCTCAATCCGTAACGCGCGATCGCCAATTGACGGAATGCTTCGGAGTCGCTGAGGACATGGGAGGATCTCTGATAGACCCGCCGCTCCATCAATCTCTTGGCCAACACGGTGACCTTTGAGGCACCTTCTGCTGCGGATTCATCGGCCCAAGGTCCGTGAAAATGACTGATGAGGCGAATCCTCTTCCGCCCCTGCCAAAACGTCGTCGCCGGCAAACCGTAAAGCGCAAAGTGAGAGACCACCCTTGGATCTCCCTGATAGGCGATTGCCCTTTGGATCACTCCACGAATCCGCTGCCAACGCTGCCACAAGGGATCTCCCGCACCCCCAAGAACCTCGATTCCGCCTGGCAAATCACCAGTCCCGAGGTCGCCCGCCCGCGAAAAAACCAATCCGTGATAGGGTTCGCCCATCCGGTCGAAGGCGCGGCACAGACCGTGCACATACCGGTCCAATCCGCCCGCCTCGGAGTCGTGCATTCCAATTTGAATCGGCCCTCGGCCTCGGCCCGAACTCTTCACTGCCCTCTCTGACAGGTGTTGCTTCTGGTTCTTCTCCATGCCCGCACCACCTGCCACTGCTCAAATTCTCCCCCGCCCTCCGAAACCGCGCACCAGCAAGGCGGTGGAGTAAACCCCACCGGCAAGGTCCCCGGCAAATTTCAAGAGGATCACGCCGCGCACCGTTCCGGCATCGATCCAAGGAAAAGCGCACAGCTGGGCCCCCAGAATGGTGACCGGAACCAGCCAACTGTGTTTCAGCCATCCCTTGGCCTGGAGCACGCCAAACGCTGCCGACGCCACCAGCAGATACGCGAGGTAGAGTCCATACAACAGGAGATCCTCGGAAATGTCGGCGTATTGACCGCCCAAAATCCAGACGAGCTCTTCCCCAAACAGGGCCACCGTGCCGACCAGAACCACCGCGGCCAACAGGGCAAACCCAATTCCCTGCAGCCAAATTGTTCGCAACCGAGCGCGGTCTGCTTCCACCGCCATTCTCGCCACAAACATCTTCTCGACAATCGCCGTCGGAATCCCGAACAGCACCGCCATCTTCGTGATGGCCCCGAGGTCAGCCGCCGCCTCGATATGACCGAACGAAGCAATCACAATCACCCCGATCTGCGACTGCACCATCGTGTTCACCATGGTGGGAACCCCGTTCCAGCAATAGCGCAGGAACCTCTTCCGCAGGTCCGGGGTCGCCTTGCTTCCCCGGGCGCTGAATCCTTTCGCGGCGGGCCGCAAAAAGCCGAAGATGCCCACCGCCAACGACACGACGCTGGCGGCAATCACCGGCACCGGATGAAAAACGCCCCAGCACGACAGGCTCAAGACCAGCAACAGCCGCAGGCCAAAGGTGCCCAGTTCATAAACCTGGGGAAAGTGGTAGCGCCGGGCGAGGGCAAAAGGGGCCGCGGAAATCTGCTCTTCCAAAAGCAATCCAAGATTCAGGACAATCACCGTGATCAAGGCAGCCGCTGTCCCGGGAGCACAACCGGCCCGGCTCAACAAGAACCAATAGGGCGGCACCAGAATCGGCAGCACCATGGCCAGGATCAGAAGCCGCTGAGACCGCGCCGCCGCAATCACGGCACCAAAGGCCCGCCGATCCCCGATGCTCTCCCCGCCGATGGCGACAATGCCCCCGGCCACGGCGAATTGGGACAGAGCCGAAACGCTTCCCTGGAGACCAAAGACAATGGTATACCAGGCATAGTGGGTCTTATCCATGCCCCTTACGACCAGAAGACCTGTCAACACGGAGACCAACTGAATCAGAAACTGCAGGCCGACGAACCTTGAGATCAACCCGAGCCTCCGCCCGTTGACCCAAGTGCCGCCGGGGCCAGGCTCCGTTTCGACCGTCTTTCTCTCCAACGCCATAAGCTGTCAAATTCCGGGACTTGCCTCCTCGAAAGGGGCTTTCCCAGAGAACACCGCAAGAGGCCCCAAAAAGCTCTGCCGCGAAAGCAAGGAATCAGAATTTGTGCGCCGGGGTCCGAGGCACAAAATCTGGAGGGTTTTCCCTGTGGTGCCGCAGAAATGCGCTCCCCAACCCACGAAACTCTTGAAAACCGCGATGTTTTTCGCGAAACTCGAGGATTGTTGGCTCATTCAGTTCGTGTTCCGTGCGCAACCTTTGCCCGGTTTCTGCAGTTGAAGGAACCATCCCTGCGGTCACCTTAGTCGTTTGCAAGACGTTCAAGCCGTTCCATCCATCTGATGCTGTCCTCCTCCCATCTTCTCATCGTCTCTCCGAGCGGAAGATTTCGCGGTGGTGCCGACGGCTCGCTGCTTCACTTGTTGCGTCGGCACGAGCAATTTCCGTTGCCACTGACCGTGGTGTTCCTTGAATCGGGTGATCTCGTGGAGGCGGCCAGGTCCACCGGGGTCTCATGTCATTTGATCGAGGCGGGCCGCCTGCGCCAACTGCACCATCTGTGCGCCTCGGTGCAAAGCCTCGCAGCGATCATCGCAGAACTCAAACCGACCACCGTCTTGTCTTGGCAGGCCAAGGCCCACATTTACGCTGGACTGGCGGCCGCCCGTTCCGGGACCCGCCCCAAACTCCTCTATTTCCAGAAGAACGCTCCCGACCGTCGGTTGCTCTCCCAGATCGTTCGCCGGGTGCCGGCCTCCGGCGCCTTGGCCTGTTCGGACTTCGTGGCAGCGACCGAGAGAAAATGGGTCCATTTCCCGGTGCTCACGGTCTCTTCCACCAGTGAGTTTATCGATTTTGACGAACAGACCCGGGACCGTCTGGCAAAGACAGCCGCCGGGCTCCGAGCCGGACTGCCCGGCCAAACGACTCCCGGCCGTCCAGTGATCGGCATCGTCGCACGCCTGCAGCGTTGGAAAGGAGTTGCCGACTTCGTTCAGGCCCTCGCCGAACTGCACCGCGCGGGCTTGCCCACAACCGGCCTCATCGTGGGCGGAAAAGACAGTCAGGAACCGGAGTTTGAGGCGGAACTTCGCCAACTGATCCGCGATCTCGGGATGGAAGAAAACACGGTGATGACAGGGAATCAATCGGAAGTGGCCCCCTGGATTCTCGCTTGCGACGTGATCGTGCACGCCTCCGACCGGGAACCGTTCGGCCAAGTCATTCTGGAAGCGATGGCCCTCGGCGTGCCGGTGATCGCCTGCAAACCCGGTGGGCCGGAGGAGATCATCACGCACGAACACGATGGCCTGCTCTTCCGCCACGGGGACCATGCCGGGCTCTCAGCGGCCATCACCCGATTTCTCACGGATTCGTCCCTGGCCAACTCGTGCCGAAACCAAGCCAGAATCAGTGTGCAACGATTTGCGCCGGAAAAATTCTTGCAGCGTCTCGCCGAGGCCATCGCCTTCTTTGAGACGCCAGATCCCCCTCATCCCTCGTTCGGAGACCATCCCGTAAGTTCCGACAAGGCCGCCTGAAATTGGACCGCCACCCGGTCCCAGTGAAACTGACGGCTCGTCTCGTGCGCCGCGGCCCCCATCTGCGAGAGCAGGGCCCGATCCCCGTCCAGTAGCCGCAACCGTTTCGCGATTTCCTCCCCGCTCCGCTCGCAGAGGAACCCGTTCTCGCCATCCCTCACCAGTTCCGTAGCTCCGTTCACGGACGGCATGATGACCGGAAGCCCGCACGCCGCGGCCTCGATCGAAACCAGGGAAAACGCCTCGTAATGCGTCGGAAACACCAGGACATCCGCCATGCGCAGAAACGTTTCGGGGTGCGAAGTTTGCCCCACAAAGCGGACCCGCTCGGCGATGCCCAACGTCCGGGCCATCTGCCGGAACGCCCCCTCCTCCCGCCCTCCATTTCCGACGACGACGAGAAGGGTTCCGGGAACTTCCCTGACCGCCTTCAAGGCATGGGAGAGCCCTTTCCGGCTCCAATCCCCACCCGCAAAAACCGCCACCAGTCCAGACCCCGAAATTCCCAACGGTTCCCGCAACGATCGCTGTTCCTCGGCTGTTGCCGGACAAAACACGGCGGGATCCACCCCGTTTGGCACCACCCGAATTTGTGATGCCGGGTAGCGATGATACCGCTCCACCTCCGCCGCCACTCCGCTGGAGACAGCGATCACTCCCTGCAAGCGGCGACAGGAAAACGCGGCCCGTTCCTCCCACCGAAAATAGAGATTGGCCAGCCTTTGATGCCAGCCGACTCGGACCGGTCCGGCCAAATGACCGAACGCACGGTGACAGAATTGCATCACCATCACATCCACCGGCCAAAAGGCGGCGCCGATGGAAATCCGCGGGCCGGAATCGGCCGCCTCCGCCATGACTTTGCGAGCCCGGAGCCGGAAGCTGAGGCACCGCAGGACCGACGAACGGAAGGGGACGTCGATCCGCGAAATCCGAACGCTTGGACGGTCCGCCTCGGCAAGCATGGCCACCAGATGAACCGGTGCCACCTCGGCCAGACGGTTCGCCACTTCAGCCGCCGCCCTCTCCATTCCACCCACCCGGGCAATCCGATGGGCCAAAAAGGTGAGCTCCGCCCCGGTGGGAAATCTTTTTTCTGAATTGGTCACGATCCGGTCCGAGGCGGCGCCCACAAAAGATCCCGACTTCTGCCTGGCGGCTGATTTGGAAGCGGTCGGCGCCCAGGTTGAGAGGGATGTCGGGCCATGGAGGTCATCCCGCAACCCAACGCGAGCCACAACATCGTAAAACTTCCCAAAACATCCCCCGCAAACGAAGCCGGAATCAGCGTGATCAACATCGCACGCGCCAGACGTACGTGGTCGTCACAGGTGACCGGATTGCGGAAGCGCTCCGCCAAAAGGGCCCATGAAAAAAACAGGGCCCCAAGGAGCAGAAACGCTCCGGGAAGTCCATAGGTCAATGGAAGGTCGAGGTAGCCGGCATCGATGATCTCGACCTTGTTTTCCATACTCCCAGTGTTGATCCGAGTCGCCAGACCGGTGGAACCAAGTCCCAGACCGAACGGATTGCTCAACATCGTTTCCAAACCCGCCTGCATGATTCCCAACCGCCCCTTGTAAGACAGGTCGTCTTGCATGCTCCCCAACGTCTCATACCGCTGGATCACGCGCTCCGCGTTGGGAATTTTGTCCATGCCAAACCATGCAGCCATCGTCAGGACCGCGACCCCCATGGCGATCTGTCGCGCCGAACTTCCCCGGTTGATGAAGAGATAGACAACCGTCCCAATTCCCGCAAAGAGAAGACCGGCCCGGGACATCGTCAACAGGATCACGGAGAAGACCAAAACCACCCCAGCCCAGCCCAACAAACCCGGCATCGGTCGCCACTTTTTGGCCACAATCATCGGCACCACCGAAAATCCCAGGAAACCGGCCAAAGGCCCACGCTCCGCCATGGTGCTGAAAACCGTCATCTGCGTCGGCTTCGGAATCCCCATGTAGCCATAAAGCTCCGTCTCAATCAGCCAAAATCCGTCCCAGGGCGGGATGGTCAAATACTGATACCACCCGTAGGCGCTGGTCAGAATCGATGCCCAGGCGAAGCTCCGAATCCAACGATCCTTGATCTGCTCGGTCGGTCGGAGGACAAAGACAAACGCGAACAAGGCCAACGGCGCGAGACTCTCCGCCAAGGCATAAACTGCGGCGAATTGGATTCTCAAAAAGCCCACGGCGAACGCATAGATCATTGCGAGCATCAACATCCCCACCACGGCTCTCCCGGCCCCAGGGATTCGCGGCCAATGCAACACCACCGGCAACAACATCGACCCCGCCACAATCAACGGGGTCAAACTGATCGGGTTCAAGGGGGTAAACTCCTGGTGGATATAATAGTCCACCAACCGCCGCAAACACCGGTTGAAGACAAAGACGTAGACTGTGTAATCCACGATCAGCGAGGACCGCACCATAGCCAGAACAATTCCGGTCAAGGAAATCATCAACGTCAAAATCCAATCCCAGGCTGTTCCAGTGAGCACTGCCTTTCCTCCCTCCGTAATAAAAATGTGATCCAAAAGACGGGTCAGCCAGTTCTCTTGGAATTGTATGCCCATGACTTGCTGATTGCGGTTCCCACCAAAAACACCGAGAGTTCGCCAGAATCAACCGCGAAGCCAAAATCCCCGCGAATCCTGTTCCTCTTCTTGATCTGGTTGCGGTTCCTCTCCCTGCTCGATCTCGTCCACCGTCCCTTGGACCGTCACCGGGACCTTCCCCTTGTTTCGCAGCTTGGGTCTTGGCCAAGCCCTCAGTGAGCGGCGCTGAGCTCGTGCCCTCGGGCGGGAATGACTGATCCCACAGCCCAGCGCCAGCCAAAAAATAGTAAAACAGGTCAGGATATCCCCCACGAAACAAGCCGGAACCATCGTGATCATCATGGCTCTCGCCAACATCACAAATTCATCACGGCTCGACCGATCCCGGTAACGCTTCGCCAAAAACCTCCAAGCCGACGACAAGGCGGCCAGGAGAAACACCGATCCGGGAATTCCATAAATCAGCAGAATATTTAACCAACCGGCATCCATAACCACTCCCTCAGCCAGTCCCATCCCACCCGAATTCACCCGGGTCGCCAACCCCTTCCCGCCCAGCCCGAGCCCGAGCGGATTCGCCAAAAGCCTTTCCACCCCGCCGGACATGATCACCAGTCGCCCCTGGACTGACCTATCTTCATCTAGGTTGCCGAAGGTTTCGATCCGCTTGGTCACCAACCCGGCGGAGGGAATCTTGTCGATGCCCACCCACGCCGCCATCCCGAGAATTCCGACAGCCACGATCAACTGCCCACTCCCACGCCCCCGATTGATCAGAGCATAAGTAATGGTCCCAAGGGCAGCAAACATCAAGCCGGCCCGGGAAAACGTCAGCAGGATCACCGAGAAAATCAAGACCACCCCGGCCCATCCCAATGGACCTGGCATTCCCCTCCACCGTTTCGAAAGCACCATGGGCACGACCGAAAGCCCCAGAAATCCGCCGAAGACTCCCCGCTCCGCCATGGTGCTGAAGACCGTCATCTGCGTCGGCTTGGCAATGCCCATGTAGCCCTCCATGCCCGCAGCCATCAGCCAATACCCGTCCCACGGGGGGATGGTCCAGTATTGATACCACCCATACACACTCGCCAAAAGCGCACACCAGGCAAAACTGCAAAACCACCGATCCTTCACGGCCGAGGACGGCTTCAGGAGAATCACATAACCAAACAGACTTAGCGGCGCCACAAACTCCGCCAGCGCGTAAAACGCCGCGAACTTGAAGTTGATGAACCCCACCGCAAACGCATAAATCACTGCGAGGCTGAAGAATCCCAAAATCTTCCGTGCGGTCGGTTGCAGTTCATGAAAACAGACCAAGACCGGCAGGAGCATCGACGCCGCCACCGCCAGCGAACTGAGACTGATCGGCGAAAGCGGATTGAATTCGTGATTGATCTCATAGTCGATGAACCGGCGGAGCCCCCGATTGAAGACGAATACAAAGACCGTATAATCCACGGCCCAGCTCGAACGCGCCATCACCAAGGCCAGGCCGATGAACCAAATCACCAGCAGAATGATGAGGTCAAAACTCATCGGGAATCCATTTTCAATTCCGGTCACCAGGCACCGGCCTGATGCTCGTCAGCTGTTCCGCCCGTCGCGCGATCAACTCAAGAGCTGCCGCACTGCCTCCCCAACCCGTTCAGCGTAGCGCTGCGCCGAAAAATCCTGCGCCCGCTTCTGCGCCTCGGCCCCGCAAGCCAGCGCAAACAATGGCTCGTCCAAAAACCGCAGAATCGCTCGGCTCATCGCTTCCCCATCAGACCAAGGCACCAAGAGCCCCTCAACTCCGTCCCGCAAAATCTCCTGCGGACCACCCGGAACCGTGGCAATCACCGGTTTGCCCATCGCCATCGCCTCCACGACCACGATGCCGAAAGGCTCTCGCTCCGAGGCGTGAACGAAAACATCGAACGCCTCCATCCATTCCGGGACATTGTCCTGCTTCCCCACCAGCCTGAGATCTTCACCCAAGCCGAGCTCGCCGATGCGCCGCCTCAAAAATGGCTCATAATCCGGTTCAAGATCGTGCCCTCCCCCCACGATCACCCCCGTGACCTCGGGTCGGGTCCGACGGACCTCGGCCAAGGCCTCGGCAAAAACGTGCATCCCTTTCCACCGCTGCAATCGGCCGACCATGCCAACCACGGGCCGGTCCTCCGGCAACCCGAGCCGTTGACGCACCCCCGGATCTCTTTGCGCGGGACGCCCCTGAAACCGGTCCAAATCCGCCCCGACCGTGGCCGCCAGCACCGGCACCCGGGTGACCGCCTGTTGGCAACCGGCCGCATACTGCGAACAGGCGAGCGCGCCCGACGCCGGCAACAGACGACACAGAAAATCGACGGGCCCCCGGTCTGGAACCCCGTGCTGAAAGTAGACCGTCGGAAGCCCCAGCATGCCCCCCACCGGAGCCCCATAGATATGCGCTTTGGTCATCCAACTGAAAACCAGATCACACCCCGACCGACGAATCAAGGACCGCAACCGGACCAAAGTCCAAAGGTAGCGATGGACATGACGCAGGCGCCCCGCAAAAACCTGATGCACCTCGACGCCGCTCTCCGAAATCTTGCCCACCAAGTCTCCCCCCTCCAGAAAGCAAACCGTGAGGGCTTCGAAGCCCGATTGCTCCCGAAACCGCACCAACTGACGCAGTGCCTCCTCAGCCCCACCACGGCTCTGGCCGGAAGGCATGATGAGAAACGGATGCACTGGAACAGGAAGTTTCAAGATTCCGGAACTTTCTGCGCCTCCATCCAAAGCCAGACCTGACCGAGACACCGGTCTTCCGCCACGGCACTGGCCACCCATGCGGAAGAGAGTCCTTGCCAGGCCGACTGGTGAGACTGGCTCCAAGCCTCACGGGAACAGGATGCGAACTTCTGGACCCGGTGCGTTCCCAAAAACCGATTCATCAGAAGTTTCTCCATCTTGCCGTCTACCCCTTTCTCCTCATGCACCTCAACCAGAATATCACTGTCGCAAAGGGACGCAACCTTTCCCGGATCCAACAGATCCCCCTCCCCGCCCTCGATGTCACAAACCACCAGCGTCCGTCCAGCATGGGCCGGTGCCAAATCCCCGTGCCGACAAAAACTGCGGATCTCCACCCGATCCTCCACCCCGTTCAACTTGGCCAGACGCTGCGCTTGTCCTCGGGAGATGAAGTCTGCATCAAACGCGATCACCCGCGCCTGCGGCAGCAACCTCGCCAAGCCGACCGCGTAATATCCCTCCGCGCACCCCACATCGATCACCGTGCCATACCCCTTGCCTGCCAGTCCGCCAATCACGCCGTGCAACTCCGCCTCATAGGAACCAAGCCATCTCGGCGTGATCGATCCCCACACGATCTCATCGAGATAACTCATGCCCTGGAACGGTCCGCTCCGCACCACGACCGGCGCCCCGCCAGGATACAGACATCTCCTCACCTCCCGATGCAACCCCGCATACTGACGGCGAAAATAACGACGGTTTCGCACACTGCTGCATGCGTGGAATAGGGCGGGAACTCGCCTCGCCAGTTCATCCCGGATCACTTGTCTCATTTGAAATTCGTGCTTTCCAATTCCATCAGCAACGTCCGGCAGATTCCCTCCCAGGAAAATTCCCGGAGGGCAAATGCCTGTGCCGCTTCGCCACCTGCCGCGCCAACCCCGGGCAACCAGGCCAGAAAATCCCGGGCAAATCCCTCGCCATCCTGCGCCTGGCTCAAAAGCAAGGCTCTCTCGTCCGCCGTCCGAAAGACTGCGTCCGACCACCCGCGCACCGTGGTGGCCACCGGGACCCCATTCAACAAAGGCGCAATCGCCGAGGTTCGACGGGCCGAGATCCCATCGACAAAAGGCGACATCAGACAATCCATGGCTCGCAAGGCCTCCGCCACTTGATCAGGGGGCCGCACCCCCAAACTTCGAAACGGGATGCCCTCGAGGACCCGCCCAATCGCGGCTTCGTCGGGCCCCACGTGGAGGACCAGAAGCTCCCGTTCTCCCGCCTGCGCCAAATATCGCTTCGCCGCCTCCGCGATCCAATCGATGCGGCGGCTCCCGTGGGCCCCGCCAAAGATGCCCGCCACCATGGTCCCGTGAGGAATCTGCCATCGGTCCCTCGCCTCTTCCCGGCTGATTGGGCTCACCGGGATGTTTGAGCCGACCGGCAAAATCGAGGCTCGGCCTTTTGCCTGCGTCGCTGTCACCTGGGTGAGCCAACGCCCGGAGCTGACAAAAATGCGGTCGGAAGCCGTGCAGACCCGCTGAAAAAAGCGACTTTGCCAGGTCCGCATCACCGCGAATTTCCAGGGCCAGCGGGGGACCATGGTTTCATGGAACATCACCGCCAACCGGACCCGGTCTTCTCCCTTGTCGCTCCGCAGTCTGGACCAAGTCCGCGCCACCTCCGGACAAAACCCGCGCGCGCCCCACGAAAACGGGTTGTATTGCAACACCACCCAATCCGGAGCTTCCCCGTCCTCCAACAACTGGACCAAATCCCCGAAGGACCGTGGCCGCGCCGGATCATAAAACCCATTCACCAAGCCACCAGGCACTTCGCTGCAGTTTCCGCCCCGCGTGAACACAGTGACCCGGCAGCCCTGCTCCACCAAGGTCTTCGCCAACCACCAAGTATAGTCCCCGATTCCATCCAAATCGGGCGGAAACGCAGCACTGATCAGACCGATATGCATTTCACGTGGGAGTCAATGATGGGTGGACCCGGAACGCCAAACCCGCTCCTGAAATGCCAATCCTGGCGGATCCCGCACTTCCACGAACTTTTCCGCACCGGGTTTCACGGCCTGCTTCAGGGGCTTTCCAGGGCGCAGGATTTTCTGCAAATCCCATGCGCGATGCGAGATCTGAGCGGGCTCCTGGGACGGTCCCGATTCCAAATCACCGGGCCCATCAACTGCCGGACGCGCCCTCCAGAATCTCCTCCAGCGATTGCGTGACACGCTCCACCGCAAACTCCCGCTCCGCCAGGGCACGTGATTCCGCGGGATCTCCCCACGCGCTCCCGCCCTGGGCTTTCCGGGCTGCGTAGTCCGCAAAATGGGCCCCCAACACCTCCGGACAGTCATCGGAGAGATGCGTGTCCCGGGAGCAGAGGTAATCCGCGTTCCCATTGGTGCGGCCCACAATCACCGGAAGTCCGCACGCCTGCGCCTCGGCCACGGAGGACCCAAAGTTCTCCTCATCGCTGGGCTGGCACAGCACATCATGCCGATGCAACAGCTCCGGAACCTCCCCGCGCGAGATTTGCCGCACCCACTCCAGCCGTTCCGGGAAGGGAAACGCTGCGATCAGTCTCTCATAGCCCGGGACCATCCCGGCCGAACCGACAATAGTAAGCTGCAGATTCACACCGGCCCGAAGCGCCACGGCTGCCCCCGCCAGGAACAGGTCCAGCCGTTTGCGCGGCACGATCCGACCCAACCAAAGGACGCGGAGCGGAGTTCCCGCGCAATCGGTCAGCTTCAGGCGATCAGCGGTTGCCCCTCGCAAACCAAACAGATTGAGATCGATCGGATACGGTAGCGTCGAAATCCGGTCCCCGGAAATTCCATAACGGTCTATCAGCACCCCCTTGGACTGACGGCTGCCGAGGATGAAATGATCGCTCCAACGAAACGCCGGCAACCCCAGACGGGATAGCCGAAGTTGCGCCAATGCCCACCACCGCAACGCTGGAAGCAATCCTCCAAGGCGACGCACTTCGCTCCACCGTTCCAAAAAGGCTCGGGCGTCGGTGCCGGGCGGTCCTTGAGCAAAGCTGATCCCTGGAACCCCTGCCAACCGCCAAGCGGCATAATCTCCCATCCACAGCAGACGATCATACCGCCGGAGGCGAGACTCCCTCCTCACCCGTTTTTCAAGAAGGCGAGCATAGCTCTGAGCGTCCAGCCACCGGGTAAACAATCCAAGCCCCGGAATCCGCTGCGTGCCTCGCCTCAAACGATCTTCGGGGCGGTTGTCACATTCCACGAACCGGAACCCCGCAAACCCCGCTCCAACCGGTCTCGGATCGACAAAAGAGGACTTCGAAAAAAAATCGACTTCGTGACCACGCCGCAACAGTTCCCGCAACAACAACGCATTGGCGGAGGTGACGCTTCCACCCGCTTCCGCCACAAACCCGGTTGCCGCGATCTTCAAGAGCGAACGAAAGCGCAAACTTTCTCGGTCGGCACGGCAGCGATGTCGCCTTCGGGGACGGTCTCCGTCGTGAAAGCCTCGTCCGACAACCACGGACGCCAAGCGTAGCCCGCCTCTCGCAAAAGGTTGGCCGTCTCTTCACCCGTCTTTCCCCCGCTGCACTCACACAGCACGATGGGCCGTTCCTGCCGCAAGGTCTCTATGGCTCCCCGGAGCACGAGGTTCTCGGCCCCTTCCACGTCGATCTTCAACACCGCCGGAGATTCATGCCATGCGGCAAAATCATCGATCCGGAAGGCGGGACAGTGTCGCGTCTGCCCCTTGGCGGAAAAACGGCCAAATCCCTCGATTGAGGAGGCCGCGGTCCGATAGCTGGAGATCGAAAACCCAATGGCCCCGGAGAGGTCCGCCACCGCCGCCGCCACGATCAGAATTTCCGCGGCCCCGCTCCTGCGTTGCCCCACACTTCGCTGAAGAAGCATCGCCATTTCAACATCCGCTTCAAAGGCGATCACCCTTCCCGTAGGACCGGCCATCCTGGCGGCCGGCAACGCAAAGACCCCCACGTTGGCGCCCACATCCCACACCACATACCCAGGCTGCACCCAACGCTGCACAGCCGCAAACACATCCCCGTGAATCTGCTCCAACCGATGGGTCCAGTAACGGCGGTAAGACTTCGGCGTCACCCACAATCGGTCGCCTCCAAATGATTCCGGCAGCGCCTTGGTGAATGAGATCATCCTGTTTTCAACTCTGCGTTCGATTGCTACAGGCCCCCGTTTGCGCTTTTACCTCTTTCGGACCTGATCATCAGACCGGAACGAAAAGACGCATCGATTCCGACAAACCGATCTCTTGACCCACGCCCATTTCTCTCTCCCTCATCCCGGCGCTCTCCAAGAGCAACGTGACCTCACGCTCCGTAGATGGCCGGACTTCGAGCAAAATGGAGGGACGATTGCGACGCAAAAATTGCTCCGCTCCTCGAAGAACCCTGACTTCGTGCCCCTCGACGTCCATCTTCACGAAGTTCACCCCTTCCAAACCCAGCGAATCCAAACAGACCGTGCGCACTTCGACCGATTCCTCCCCGGCCCGGTCTGGCAGGTTTTCCCGGTCGAAACTGGCCCAACCGTCGAGCGTCTCTCCCCGGGAAGAGCGGGGCAGAAAAAGGTGAGACAATCCCTCCTGATCAGATAACCCCTCCGCACGCAGTTCAATCCGGGGATGACCACAAGCCAACAACTCTTTGGTGATCGCCGGGTTCGGTTCAAAGGCGATCACACGATCATAGAGCCGCGCCAAGGCCATGGCGTAATACCCGCGGTTCGCCCCGATATCCAGAGCGATCCCCCGGTTCGGCCCCAGCAAAGAGAGCGCATACCATTCCGGGTCATAGCGGCAGATGCCCAATCTCATCAACCCAGTTCGGGCGGACAGGCGCCGCTCCAATGGCAATCGATCGATCACCTTCCACAACAAATTGCGAATCCGGTGCTGCATTCCCCCTCCTAAAATCCATACTTCGGCAACGGGCCGCGCCGTGCCACTTGCTCCGTCCAGAACTCACTCCGCGGACGAGCCCTCCACTTTTTCACCCAGCCGGGAGTGGCCAAACAAACGTGCCACCACTCACGCGCAAAAAGTCCCACGGCGCGCACATTGGTCCAGTTCAGCTCCTGACCGGAAAACCGGCATTGGATGAGGCGAAACACGTGCCACGGCAATCCCCAACGCACCCGCCAGGGACTGGCCCCTTGATCAAACGCGTAAATCACTTTGCCCTCCCACCGCGCCGCACAACGCTTCGGCTCCGGACGGCGTCGCAAGGGGTGGATCACCTCCACGTGCGGCAGGAATTTCATCCGCCCACCTGACATCACAAAACGCGCCGCAAACTCCGTGTCTTCGTAGGCTGCAACCGGATACCGTTCGTCGAACCGCCCCACTTGATTGAAATGACGACGCAGGATCGCGAAGTTGCAGGAAATGAGATGCCCCCCACTCGGGTTGTGCGGAGCTTCCCACAACAAGGAATCCGGCTCACGCTCCCGAACCGTCCGCCCCTCAAAGGCCACCAGTTCGACACCCCCATCACGGAAAGCCGCCTCATACCCGTCAAGAAATCCGGGCGATGGCACGCAATCGTCATCGAGAAAAATGATCCATTCCCCGCGGGACATCTCCACCCCGTGGTTTCGATTGGCCGCCGGTCCACGGCGCGGGCCTTGCGTCCAATGAACCCCGGGAAACTCCGCTTCCAACATCGCCCGCGTTCGATCGTCGGCGCCGTCGTCGGTCACGATGACTTCAAAATCGTCAGCGCCCACCTTCGTTTGGAACAAAGCCAGGAGGCAGGTCCGCAAATCTTCGGGCCGATTGCAGGTCGGAACCACGACAGAGAATCCCTTTTCCATCGCTTCCTTCACCCCCGGTTGAGAGTCGAGTCAACAAAATCGGCGACCTCATCAGAGACGACTTCCCAGGTTCGCCCCTCCATCGCATGCTTGGCCCTTTGGCCCAGTTCCCTGCGGAGCGAAGGATGGGTCGCCGCCGTCTCCAACACCGCCGCCAAAGCATCCACGTTTCCGGGCTCGTGAAGCCATCCGTTCCATCCGGACTGAATCAGATCCCGCTGTCCGCAACAATCCGAAGCGACGCAGGCAAGTCCACTGGCCATTGCCTGCAAGAGAGCCAACGGTTGCCCTTCAAACAAACTCGGAAGCACGAACACATCCGAAGACGCATACAACCCGCTCTCCTCCGCTTCGCCGAATTGGGGGATCACGGTCGTCACCTCCCGCAACTCCACCGGCCACCGAGCCAGGACGGAGTCGCGGTCCACGCCGGTCCCCGCCAGCAACCAACGCGCCGAAACACCTCGCTGCTGCAACTTGGCGGCCGCTGCCCCCAGGGATGCAATTCCCTTCCGGTTGATCCAGGATCCCAAAAACAAGATCCGACAGCCCTCCTCCATTCCGGTGGCAGGTGACATCGACACCGGATTCACCCCATTTCGAAACAGCCAGATCCGTTCGGGCGGCAGCCCATAACAAGACTTCGCGTAGGCTTCGTCTTCCCGGTTGCAGAGCAGCGCCGCAGTGGCCCCCCGCAAACCCCGGTCACAGGACCGCTTTCTCAAATTCCACAGCGGAGCCGCAAGCAATCCCCGCAGTCGACGCGGAAGCGACGCCGGTCCATCTGCCGGAACTCGAAGCCCGGCATAACGCCGCTCGATGCCGTGACTGAAGACGAAGGTGGGAACCCCTCGCGCCACAAAAGATCCCGCTGCCGGTTCGTGAACCAAAAACACGTCCGCCCGTCTTCCGAGTCGCTGATACGTGCGGTAGGCCGCCTCTGGAAACATCGTTCGGTGCGCAATTCGGCCCGCTGCGCGCAACCCGATGTGAACAAACTCATCCCCCTTGCGCTCGAACGCCTCCTGCCAATGATGGGCGATCCGGGCCATCCCTCCCGTCTTGCCAATCTCGATTTCGGCCACGTGAACGATCAATCGCCCCATTGGATCAACCTCCGGACGGTTCGAGCGCCTCCTGCACCACCAAGCAATACTCACCCGAGCGGCTCTGGAACATCTGCGGAATCATCTCCGGTGGGAGCAGGGCCCGCAGAATCCCGAACACCGGACGATCGCGCTCCAAGATATCCTCGATCACGTAGGCGCCGCCCGGCTTTCGCAACGGAAGCAGGGCACGGAGGGTATTCAAATTGGCCCACGGGTTGTGCAGACCATCATCAATGATGAGATCAAATCCACGGTGGGAGAACTGCGCGGCGAGAGACTCCAAGGACTGTGGATCGGTTTGATCGACAAAAAACGTCTCGATGCGTTCCTCCCGGAAAAGAATGCTCTCATCAATATCAGCGCCGCGGACCTGGGCCAAGGGTGCCCAATCGCGAAAAGCTCTCACCGAGGCTCCAGGTTTGCCCTCCGCACCCATGTGAGAGACGCGCGAAATGTCATTGGTGCCGAGACCGATTTCCAGAATCTGGAGAGGTTCAGCCCGTCGTGCCTCGAGGACCGAACTGTAGAGCAGATGATAGTTGTGCTTGGACGCCTTGTCCGATCCGTATTGGGCAAACAACTCACCAAGTTCGCGGGAGCTTGCCGTTTCCGGATACATCTCATCCAACGGAACAACTGGCAACGGAGCCGCTAGCGCTGCCAAAGCGTCGAGCGTCCCACGCAGCGTGTCCCTTTCGTCTCTCAGGCCCCGGATTCGAATGCCTCGTGTCAGGAAATACAGGTAATCGATTGCCAAGCCCGGATTCCTGCAGACCCGCCACATCTTCACGAGAAATCTTGCCATCATCCAGTGATACTCAAACAAGAAAAGCCTGGCCCGCGCTCCGCCCTCTTGCGACGCCCCTTCGATCTCCAAAACTGATAATGCGGACAAATGACACTGATCAGCGCGGATTGCGGATCGCGATCGGCAAGATCCAAGGCGATCATCCCCTTCACCGAATAAGAAACCAACCGCAAATAGGCAAGCCAAGTCACCCTTTCATCCCGTCCCGCATGCCAACGCCAGTAACGCTCCAAGACTTGGGGAATGGTGTTGCGAATGTTGCAGAACACGGCAACTCGAGGATCGAATGCAATGTCAAAACCGGCTGCCGCCAAGCGCTCTCCCAATTCCGCATCCTCACTATGGCGCAATGCGACGTCGAAATTCCCCACCCCAAGAACGGCGGAGCGCCGAAGCAATGCGCCTCCAGTCGAGAGTGACCCGCAGCGAGAGGCGGGCATTTCCGCCTTGCATTTCAACAGGTGCCGCGCCCGCCATCGGCCGGCCACTCCCTCGGGATGCGGATCCAACATCCGCCCAAAGACAGCCGCCACCCTGGGATCCGCAAACCAAGGCAACGCCTGTTCCACGAATTCCGGGGCAATCCGGTTGGTCGCATCGCAAGACAAGACCAAATCACCAGTGGACTCAAGCATGGCCCGATTCCGCGTGGCCCCACGCCCCAGGTTCCGCTGATTTCGCACCACCCGGAAGCCCTGCGCCTCCAGAAGTTCCGCGCCCCCATCCGTGGAGCCATCATCAATCGCCACGATGGATTCCGGTGGCAGCGTTTGCGCCGCCA
The DNA here is from genome assembly GCA_003402735.1 of Verrucomicrobiota bacterium. Classification (GTDB taxonomy): domain Bacteria; phylum Verrucomicrobiota; class Verrucomicrobiia; order Verrucomicrobiales; family DEV007; genus V1-115. The sequence continues at coordinate 24,093 of QQNE01000011.1, read as the reverse complement.
CGGACCGGATGGCCTCCAAGACAGTCTCTGCATTGTTCGAGAACGGCACATACGCCGAGATGGTGAGCGGCCGAGTCGGACCCGGTCCAATCGTCTGAATCGGAGTTTCCACCTCAGAATGGCTCATGGAACGTCCAGCCCCGGTGATCCTCCGCCGTTTTGCGAAGCAAAATGAGATTCCCCAATCCTTCCTCCGCCCACGGTGCCGCAAATTCCGGCGTTAAGATCTTTCGGACCGGATCGATCCCCGTCAACATCCGGCGCACCAACCTCCTCCAGCCACCCCGGTTTCGCGTCGCTGGTCTTTGCCCGAGCGGATTCCACACTTCATAACTCCGGTTCCGCACAATGTAGCGATAGACGGCCTGGAGCGACGGCATCCACAGGTCGTGAAATCCCACCACTCCGCCCACTTCCAGTTTCTTGTCCACCAGGACGAACTCCATCAAGGTAAGATCGAAGAGATGGGAGGCATCGATAAAGGCAAACTGGATCGGCGGCAGACCCGGTATCACCTCTTCCGCGAACTTTCGATGGAATTCCCACCGAGTCTCCAACCCCGCCCGCGCCACCATGGCTATCCCAGTGTCGCCATAATTGGATTGAAACGGATCGATCACCGTGTGGAGACCGAAGCCGTTGGCCTCGAGCGCCCCCAGAATCGCCAAGGTCGAGATCCCATTGGCCAACCCCACTTCCACCGACCGCTCTGGCCTTAGTTGGCGAACCGCCTCGAACAGAAGCATCGCTTCGGCCTCGCTCACGTTGGAATCGAGAGGCTTGATCTTGCCCTCGCCATCCATGACCTCCCCCGTGCGGATCGCATCGACCAGCAGCGAGGGAAGCTCTTTCGCCTTCGCCGTCCCGTGATTCATCTTCTTGCAAAACAGCCTTCGAACTCACTCAATGCTGCCAGCCCGCCTAAATGCATCCGTCGCCTGTCTTCCATTTCTGGAAAGCGATCGCTGGCCGGACCCGCCGCTACACCGATTCTCGGATCTTCCTCTCGATGACACTTGTCGAAAAGCCCTCCAAAAATTTGATTGTCCGAACCGTCCCACCCGCTGCCCGAACAATATCCGAACCCACGATGTAACGTCGCGCACCTGGATCCAGCTCCTGCTCATCGTAATCGGCCCCCTTCACCAGCACGTCGGGCTTGATCTGAGCAATGATTCGAAACGGATTGTCCTCCTCGAAAATCACCACCGTATCCACAAATTCCATGGCCGCTAGGAGGATGGCACGGGACTGTTGATCCTGTATGGGCCGAGACGTTCCCTTCCCCAATCGTCGAACCGAACTGTCACTGTTCAAGCCCACCACCAAGGCATCTCCAAGGTCCGAAGCACGCGCCAAATAGTCGACATGCCCACGATGGAGAATATCGAAGCAACCATTGGTAAATACGACTCTTTTCTTTTGGCTGCGTAGATCAGAAGCCCAGCTGGCCGCGCCCTCCTCCGACCGAATCTTCTGTTCAATATAGGCAACAGCTTCACCATCCTTCATAGCGATTGTGTTTTCCTTTCCAATCTCCGCGAAAGCAATTTCAAGATCCCTTGTTCAACCTCCTCTACGGTGATTGCTTCCATGCAAGCCAAGGAATGCGGACAGCGATCTCCGCGACTATCGTGCAGCCAGCAAGGACTGCACGACATTTTGGAATAAAGGTTGATGTTCCCATCATAACCAGAATTGGAAGGTGTCTCCCTTCCTCCAAAAATGATTACCGATGGCACGTCGAGCCCGTTCGCCGCATGCATAAGGAAGCTGACAGGACCGACGTGGACAGACGCTTGCGCCAAAATCGCCATGGACTGGCGCATTGAGAGAGCCCCTGCCAATCGGACTACCTCGGCGAATTGCGGTTCGTCCGTGCCGCCCAACTGAACAACCGTCGCACATTTCGAGATTCGCCGCACCAATTCACACCAGCGATCCAGAGACCACACTTTGATTTGTTCGCGGCTCTGAACATTAATGGTCACAAGAGGCTTTTCAGCGAGAACCTGGGAGAGTTTTTCACGGGCCCAGGAGAGCTCATCCTCCGTCAAGAACACTCTGGACTGATACTGATATGTATAGACACCCAACCGACCGAGGGTTGGCTCTAGGAGATTCCTGACACCATCTTTGCTGCCAATGAGATCAAGGTAATGAAAATTCACCTCCACCCAAGTCTCAGGGCCATTCAGCATTTCGATATTTGGGTCCTCTTGAAGGAGCACAGGATTTGGAGTTCTGCAATGGACCCGCAACCGTGGATAATGAGTTTTCAACACCTGGCAGATCAGGGCCGTCAGGATGGTGTCGCCCGGAGTGCCAAACTGATCAACAATTGTGATTGGCCATCCCAGCGAAGCCATCAAGCCAGGACGGGACGCCAACCATCGCCCCACATGAAAGCGCAGTTTTTGTCTCAGCGTCTCGGCAAAGGACGAAGGTGGGGTCATCGTGGCCTTGGGTTCATGTGACCAATCCAGCCCACCGGAGCCAAGCCACACTGCGCCGGACTCCGTCCGCCAACGAGACCGGCGCCTCATACCCAAGCAACCGGCGCACTTTCTCTCCCGGCAATTTCACCGGACATTGATGCAGTTCCGCCATTTCCCGCGTCACCACGGGTGCGGGACCAACCGTCGGCGCCCACGGCGACGGGACCCGCGGCTCCGGCCAGGCGTTGAGGATGGCCCGGGCACTCCGCTTCAGGGATCTGGGCAGTTTCGGCAGCAGCGCCTGGGTGACCGGATGCCCATGCAGCCCATTGAAGCGGTCCCGCGCGGTGACCAGGAAGCGAGGGGCGGGCACGTCCAGAATCAGCTCTTCGCTATTTCTGATCCCCAGTTCTTCGGCGACCATCCGGTGCAGATCCGCCCAGGTCACCGACTCACTGTCCCCGACCAAAAACGCCTCTCGGTCCGCCCCGGTGGCCGGAGCCACCAAGGCCAGCCGGATCGCATGGACGAGGTTATCAACATAGATCGTGTTGCAAATTCCCAGACCTCCGTTGACCAGAAAATCCGTCCCGCTCCGCAAATCCCGGGTAATCCCCGTGACCCATCGATCTCTCGGTCCGAAGACGATGCCGGGCCGGAGAATCACGGCTTCGGTGTCGCCACGTTTCCGCTCCGCCAAAAGCAAGCGCTCCGCCCGCACCTTGCAATTGTTGTATTCCGTCGCTTGGCGGTCGCTCAACGGAGATCGCTCATCCGTCCCCATCGGCGGTGCCTGGCCGTGAACCGAAGCAGTGCTCAGATAGACCATGCGCTTGACCCCGGCCCGGCAAGCGGCCCGATAGCTGGGCGCGATGCTGCGCTCGATGGTCGCGAATGTTCCCATGACCGAATGCACCACGGCATCACACCCTTCGAGGGCCCGGACCAGGGCGGTTTCGTTCGTGGCATCGGCCATGCGCCAGTCGAGCGCAAAACGCGCGAGACGCGCAAGCCCGCCAAAGCTGCGAACCACCGGCCGGACTTGCTCCCGCTCCTCCGACAAGGCGAGCATTTCGACAACGCGGCTGCCGACAAAACCGCTCGCCCCCAAGACCGCGATCTTCATGGTTCCGCAACCGATTGCGCCAAAGCCGATGCGTGGGCTTTCTCTCCCGGCGAGAGCCACGGCATTTCCATGAGCGTTCGCTGTCGGTAACAGCTTTCAATGAGCCGAAGACTCCGGATCCCCTCTGGCCCGGGGACTTCCACGGGCCCTTCCCCACGAACTGCGACGAGAAAGCTGCGGAGCTGTCGGGCAAAACTTTGATGGGAAGAATCCCCCGGCAGACTGTGCGGCGCACGGGGACCTTCGGTTTTCCTCACCTGACCCGCGACAGCAAATTCCGCGCCCGCAAAACCGATCTCCATCTCATTCGCCGCCGCCGCCGCGCATCGAACCCAACCGCGTTCGAACTCGATGACGGTCTGGTTCTGCAAGGCGGTGTCCCGGCTCAGCCGCACGGTCCCGCTCACGCCGCCTGGAAAGCTCAGCTCCATCCGGCAATTCGCTTCCAACCCGCCCATGGCGTCGTCTTCGTAGCGAACCCTCTCCGGCATCCCAAACCACCAGAGGATGAGATCCAGCACATGAACGCCGACATCCGCCAAAACACCGCCCTGGCTCGCCGATTTCTGGAAGAACGAAGCGGACTGCGCGGGCCACTGGAAAGCGCCCCCCTCGGAAATCTCGAAGCGCCGCACCGCGCCCAAATTCCCGTTGCGCACCAGATCGCGAATCGTCCGGTTCACTGGAAAGAATCGGCGGAACAACCCGATTGCCATGGGCACCGAGGCTTTCTCCGCCGCCGCGATCATGGCCTCCGCCTCGGGAACCGTGGCCGCCATAGGCTTTTCGCAAAGGACCGAAATGCCGGCGTCGAGAAGTGCGATGGTTTGCTCCGCGTGGAAACGGGGGGGCGAGGCGACGATGGCCAAGTCGGGCTTTGCCGCGACGACCTCCTCGATTCGATTCTTTGCTGCGGCCATCGCAAATGGGGTGCGCAGCTTTTTCAATCGGCTGACGTCCGGGTCACAGAGCACCGACATTTCCGCCAAGCCGTCCGCCTGCAATTCCTGAACCACCGGAGCGTAGTAGATCTCCGCAAGCGCTCCACAGCCCACCATCGCAATCTTCAAAGTCACAGCCGTTCCGAGTTAGCCCTCTTCCATCACGATCCGCAGCGCAGGCCTCGCACCGCCAAAGCCCCGAACCTCGAACTGAATCGCATCGCCGGCTCCTACTTCCCAAATCGCCGCGCCGGCAATCCCATCCAGTGGCTGGTTGCCACACCAGACGCTGCCTCCGACGCTGTAAGGAGCCGGGTGCAATGGAACGAAGTCCAACGCCAATCGCACGCGGTTGCCCCCTTTCCGCAGCGAGAGTCCCGTCCCGTTGCAGTCTGAATCCAACGTCAGGACTCGGCTCCCATCCAAGGTGTCGAAGGCCACGGAGATGACGCCATTGCGAATGGCTTCCGAGCATTCAAGAGTCACCCATATTTCCCAGGAACGACCGTAGACGAGATCTTGGACGAATTCGAACCCCACCATCCGGGCCATTCCCCCAAAATCCCCACGCCTCGGCATCCTGGATAGATCCACGGAACGCTTTGAGCGCACGGAGTGTTCCAGATAATGCGATGCCGCAGCTTGGATCGTTTCGATTCCGGAAGCGTGTCCCTGCTGGAGATGAAGCCCCAGCGAACAGAGACGCTGCATTGCCGCGATGTTGTGACTCACGAAGAGAACCGTGCGGCCTTGGCTCGCCACGTCAGACATCCGCCCCAAGCACTTCTGCTGAAACTCGGCATCCCCCACCGCCAGCACCTCGTCCACGACGAGAATCTCCGGCTCCAAATGCGCCGCGACAGCGAACGCCAAACGCACATACATGCCGCTGGAGTATCGCTTCACCGGCGTGTCGAGGAACTTCTCGACTCCTGAGAAATCGACGATTTCATCGAACTTCCCTTTCACCTCAGCTCGTGCCATCCCGAGGATGGCGCCGTTGAGAAAGATGTTCTCCCGGCCCGTCAATTCCGGGTGAAAGCCGGTCCCGACTTCGAGCAGACTGGCGACCCGTCCCTTCAAGCCGATCCGGCCGGTGGTCGGTTCCGTGATCCGGGAGAGGATTTTCAGAAGCGTCGACTTCCCCGCTCCGTTGCGGCCGATGATGCCGACCACATCGCCTTGCTTGACTTCGAAGCTGACATCTCGGAGCGCCCAGAAGGTTTCTGAGGTCGGAAGGTCGGAAGGTGAGGAGGTGGGAAGGTGGGAAGGAGGGAAGGTGGGAAGGTCGGTTTGCTGCCCTCGGCGGAGGGTGGAAGAGAAGCGGCGGAGCGGAGCGCTGATGGCGTCTTGGAGCGCGTGCCGCAGGCCCTCGCCCGAACGCCCATGGCCTTGGTGCTTGAGGGTGTAGCACTTGCCTAGGTTTTCGACTCGGATGACGACGCTCATTTCGCGCTAACCGCGCGGGTTGATGGTTGAGAGTAGATGGTTGATGGGCGGGAAATCACTTCGCTCGATCCGCCCCGGCAGCGGGGCGGCTACGAGACGCGGATCGGGCGTGACGGACTACTCTGGAGCGTAAACCCGGATTCGATCCCGTTCGACAATCCAGAGGTGTCCGGAAAGGACATCGCCCTTTGCGATGGCTGCTAGCAGCACCCGGACAAGATACTCGATGTCCAAAACAGCGGTTGGCTTCGACAACCGGAGGACCGCAATGCCGGCTCCACTCTGCGGTGGAAACCGGAAGGGATTGGCAAAATCCAGATCCAAGGTGACCAACGCCCTTTCTTCAGCGGCACAGACTTCGAACAAGGTCTGGACTTCGGCCGATGTCATTCCTTGGGAACCGACCGTTTCGACGTCGTAACCGGCAGCGACGAGCAGACTGCGCCCTCGTTCCCCCAGATTTTCGTCCAGCTTGAACTTCACTTCAGATTCAGGAGACCGGCTCGAGCGGCACGGAAACAAAGCGCTCCCTAGCCATCTCCGAGGCGTAGGCCAAGCAAGCGCGAATGTCCTCGCGCTCGATTCCAGGGTAGTCTGCCAAAATCTCATCCTCAGATGAGCCAGCTGCCAAAAGATCCACGATGAGTGAAACCCAAATCCGGTGGCCCCGGATGCATGGCTTGCCTCCGCAACGGGCTGGATCAATCCAGATTCGGGCCAGAAGCTCCTCACGAGTCATGATCGTTTAGTGTCTTCCATCCTACCCCCGGCAGCAACGAAACTGTAGGAGCGTCGGCGGGCTGGCGCGCTTTGCGGGAGTTGATGGTTGAGGGTTGATGGTTGAGGGGCGGGACCGGGGAAGAGCTTGAAAGCCCGAGAAAGGAGAACCCGAGCAAATGAACGCGCTGACCGCGCGGAGCTGCTAACCGCTAACCGCTAATCCCACCTCGACAATCTGCCGAATCGTCTCCTCCAGGGTCATGCTGATGTCCCAGTTCGGATAATGAGACCGCATCTTGCGGAGGTCGGAATAGTAGCAGATGTGATCTCCTATGCGGTTTTCGTCCAAATAGGTGAAGACCTGAGACCGCCCACTGAAGCGTTCCACGATTTGGAAGGCTTCGAGAATGGAGCAGGTGTTGGCTTTCCCGCCACCGAGATTGTAGACTTCTCCGCACCGAGGCGCGGCGATGAATTCGGCCATGAAACGGGCGACATCCAGGCTGTGAATGTTGTCGCGGACCTGCTTGCCCTTGTAACCGAAAATCTTGTATTCCCGGCCCTGCAGGTTGCACTTCACCAGATAGGAAAGGAATCCGTGCAGTTCGACGCCGGAGTGGTTGGGCCCGGTGAGACAGCCTCCGCGCAGGGCGCAGGTCGGCATCCCGAAGTAGCGCCCGTATTCCTGAACCATAATGTCCGCGGCGACCTTGGAAGCACCGAAGAGACTGTGCTTGCTTTGATCGATGGAAAAATCCTCAGAGATCCCGTGTTCGTAGGCGGGATCGGCGAAGTCCCATCGAGTCTCCAACTCTCTCATCGCGATGGTGTTGGGTCGGTCGCCATAGACCTTGTTGGTGGACATGTGCACGAAGGGGGATTCCGGACAGAATTGGCGCGCCGCCTCCAGAAGATTGAGAGTGCCGACGGCGTTGGTGTCGAAATCATCGAACGGAATGGCGGCTGCCCGGTCATGACTGGGTTGTGCGGCAGTGTGCACGATGGCGTTCGGACGCAATTCTTTCACCAAGTCAAGAATTCCCTGGCGATCCCGGATATCGACTTCATGATGCGAAAACCCGGGCAGAGCTTCGGTCAGCCTTCTTTGATTCCAACGCGTGTCCCCCTGGGGACCAAAGAACACGGCGCGCTGGTTGTTATCCACACCACAAACACGCCAGCCACGGTCAGGCGAAGCGAAGTGGGCACAAACTTCTGAGCCGATGAGGCCGGAAGATCCAGTGATTAATACTAAGGGCAAGAGGGAGAAGGTGGGAGGGTGGGAAGGTTGGAAGGTGGGAAGGTTGGAAGGTTGGAAGGTTGGAAGGTTGGAAGGTTGGAAGGTTGGAAGGTTGGAAGGTTGGAAGGTTGGAAGGTTGGAAGGTTGGAAGGTGGGCCACTTTCCTGCCTTTAAACTTTCCCACTTTCCCACTAAATCACATCCGCAAACGTCCGCTCCGTGGCGCGAAAATACCAGATGCCAAGTATCAGGAGAAGGGTTACCGTGAGGAGCGAAACGGTTAGTCCGGGCAAATACATGGCGGAGCCGCCGCCGAGGATCGCCCAGCGAAACCCGTCAATCACTCCCACCATCGGATTCAGTGAATAGAGGAGCACGCCGGTATCGCCAAATCGCTCCCGGATCACTTGCGTGCTGAAGCCGACCGGAGATGCGTAAAGACCGAATTGGACGATGAACGGGACGACGAAGCGAAAGTCGCGGTATCTCACAGTGAGTGCGGTGAGAATCAGCCCCGGCCCCAGCGCGGCGAGAAAGGCAAGCAGGACGAACCCGGGCAACATCAGCATCCGGGGCCCCGGCCAGAACTGATACCATGCCATCAGTCCGCCGAGGATGGCGAACGACACCAGGAAATCGACACAGGCGACGACAACGGCGCTGACCGGCACGATCATCCGCGGAAAATAGACCTTGGAAATGAGATTGGCATTGCCGACAAGGCTTTGGCTGGAGGAGGAGAGGGAACTGGCGAAAAACTGCCAGGGCAACATCCCGGCAAAGACCATGATCGCATAGGGAGCGGCTCCCTCCGTGGGCAAGCCGGCGACCCGCCCGAAAATCACCGTCATGATGACCATGGTCAGGAAAGGCTGAAGCAGCGCCCAGGCCGCCCCGACCACGGTCTGCTTGTAGCGCACCGCCACATCACGCCAGGCGAGGATGGCAAACAATTCCCGGTAACGCCACAGGTCGCGCCAGTAGTGCTTCTCCGCCCTCCCCGCCTCCAACCAGAGATCGAACCCGGCCTCAGTTGGCGATTGAGGCGCGCTCTTTTCTGGATCAGAAGGTTGGGGGAAGGTGGTCATTTTCTGATGAACCCACGAGGCCAAGTCGTTGCAGTGGCCGAGACGTTCCGGCAAAGCCAACACGGGGCGCCAAGTCTCAGCGCGCCGACTCCCTCCTGGCAGATTCCACCATGGCGACTGCCACAGCTCGCCCGCTGGTGCGGGACTTCCACCCGAGCAATCTCCGCGCCTTGGCGGAATTTCCCACCAGTCGGGCGGGATCGATGGGGCGATAATATTTGGGATTGACCCGGATCAAAATCTCTCCGGTTCGGGAATGACGCCCGGTCTCCGCGATTCCCTCCCCTTCGAACACCAGTGGAAGACCTGCCGCCTCAAAGGCTGCTTGGGCGAATTCCCGCACCGAGGTGGAGGTGCCGGAGGCCACCACGTAATCGTCGGCGGTCGCCACCTGCAGCATGGACCACATTGCTTCCACATACTCCGGAGCGTATCCCCAATCCCGAGACGCATCGAGATTCCCCAACTCCAGCACCTCGGGAGCCCCTTGGGCGATCCTGGCCGCTGCGGTCGCAATTTTGCTGGTGACAAAACTCTCGCCCCTCCGCGGCGACTCGTGATTGTAGCAAAGCCCGTTGCAGACGAACAATCCATGCGCCTGCCGATAGACCCGACCGAGATTGGTGGAGAAGGCCTTGGCGCAGCCATATGGATTCACGGGACGGAACGGAGTCTCCTCGTCCTGGACAGACTCCACCGGGTTCCCGAAAACTTCTGACGAGGAGGCGAGAAACATTCTGGGCTGTTCGTCCAGGTCCCGCACCATCTCCAGGAGCGAAAGGGTGGCCAAGCCCACTTCTCGAACCGTCGATTCCGGGATCTCAAAACTCAGGCCCGGCTGGCTCTGTCCGGCCAAATGATACAGCTCGTGGGGACGAATGCGGATCAGGATTCTTCGCAGGGTCGTTGCGTCTTCAAGATCGCCATAGTGCAAAAACAGGCGCTTGCCGTAGAGGCCGGAATCCGAGCGCAGATGCTCAATCCTCGAACGATTGAACAGGCTGGAACGGCGCACCATGCCGTGAACGGTGTAGCCGCGCTCCAGCAACAGCTCCGCGAGGTAAGAACCATCCTGGCCCGTTATGCCGGTCAGCAACGCGGATCGCATGATCACTTCACCACGCTCAGAGCGCTGATTTCGGGGGTTTTATGACCTGCCAAGCCGTTTTCACCAGAATGATGAAGTCCAGCCGAAGCGACCAGTTTTCCAGATACTCCAAGTCCGCATAGCTGCGTTCCCGGACATCCGCCCGCGTCAAGGTGATGCCCCGATAACCGAGAACCTGAGCCAATCCGGTCACACCGGGCTTGAGGAACTTGCGGAAACGATACAGTGGATCCACGGCCGCAAAATCCGTGTCATGATCGACGTAATGAGGCCGCGGTCCCACCACGCTCATCTCGCCAGTCAGCACGTTCAGGAATTGGGGAAACTCATCAATGCTGAATTTCCGCATCCAATGACCGGCCGGAAAGATCCGGGGATCGCCGGCCCGCGCCTGCTCCCCTTCCCGGTGGTGATCGCAATGCATGGTGCGGAATTTGTAGACGAGAAACACTTGTCCGCCGACCCCTCGCCGTTGTTGCCGGAAAAAAAGCGGACCGGGCGACTGCATCCTGTGAATGACGCCCACCAGAAGCATCAGGATCGGAAGGACCATGACCACAATGGGGATGGCGACGCCGAGATCGAACGTGCGTTTCAGCAATCGGCTTAGGGGCGACTCCAGAGGTTCCCGCCGAAACACGGCCAAGGCATGACCAAAGTCCGTGTAGATGCTGGCGGCACCGCCGAACCCGGCGATCCGGTCGAGGTGGATGGCGAAGCGGCTCCCGGCATTTTCCGCGGCCACCCGGATGCTGGCGAGTTCCTCCCGGCTGAGATGGGCATCGCTGCAGATGACGACTTGGGGACCAAGCCGGGAGATGATTTCCTCGGGTTCCGCCCCGAAACGACTGGCATCGAGATCTGCATACTCGTCTGGCAGCCGGGGCGAAAGCACGCCCGCGAGTTGCAAGCCGAGATGGTTGTGCGCCCTGAGCCAATCGAGCAAGGGATCATGGGAAGTGACGTTTGCGATCACGAGTGTGCGCAAGCTGCGGGCCCCTTGAAAGAGCTTTGGTGCCGCCAATCGGTAAACCAGAGAATGGGTCAAGATCAGGCTGACCCAGAGGGCCGGAAACAGCCCCGTGAGAAACAGTCGTGAAATTTGGATATCCTTGGTCAAGACCAAACCAATGAACAGAGCAATCCCCATGTAGGCAGTCTGACGGGCGGCGAGCAGGAACTGGGAGGGCTGGGCGATCCGGTGCCCGTTCTGGAGGGGAGCGCTCTCTTGGAGGGAATTCTTCAAGCAAAAGATCAGACTGCCAATGATCAGCAAAATGGGGTAGATGACCACGTAATTCCACCCCATCCCGGAGTGCAGAGGAACAGCCGGATGCAACGAGATCATTGCGTAGTAGAGCCCGGCGATCACGAAGACCGAGGCCAGCGCATAGAGGGACTGGAGCCCTCGAAAGCGACCGTGGAGGAAGCTCATGAAATCAACTCATTTACCCACATGATCCGGGCAAGCTGCCGCCCTTGGTCGCCTTGGCCCCGAGAAGCCGAGGGACACAGAAAACGCCATCCTTCGGGAAAAAGGGAGGACATCACACTGGGGCCTGACGGAGACCGGCGAGGAAAAGAGAGGGGGGCACCGGTCTCCCCGGAAGATGCGGTTTTAAAGGATTCTCTTAGGGATGTAAAACCTTTTTGAAACCCATTGTTTCAAAAAGGATCTGCCCACCCCCAATGAAAGTCGGTTGGGGTGCCGGAGCCGTGGCGCGCCCCCGGCGTAGCGGAATTTCCGTTTTGCTTGTAGCGGAAATGAGTACACCATTGGGCCGTTAAATCGCCCTGCTACATGTCTTTCTGTTCTCGTTCGCGGTGGGTTCTTGCCCCATGCGCCTTGGCTTCCGCTGTGGCCGGATCGTTGCTTTGGATCATTCCAAGGACCATCCTGGCCCAGGAGAGCGCACCCGCCCAATCGCCGCCCGCTCAGGAAGGCAGGGCCGAGGACAAACTCCTCCGGTCCCCCATATTCCTCGAGGTTTCCGACAACCTCCTGGAAAATTTCCCCATCCCCAGCCCCCGAACCCGATGGAGCTTTCCCGAAGAACAGGCCGATTCAGTCGAGTTACTTTTTTTAAAATCCGGAATGGCACCTGGGGATGTGGAGGCCATGACAGAGCCAGGGGCAGTGGTCCGATCCGACGGCTGGGTGCACTTCTTCCCGAGCAACAGTGTCGTCGAGGGAATGAGCCGCGAGGCACGAGCGACGCTCTACCCGGAGCTGGCCCGTTACGCAATCAACGAGTTCCATGAGTCGCCGGTCCTGATCCTCACCGACACGGTGGAGGAGTGGTATCGCTCGAGCCATCTGCGCCCCGAAACCGTGAGCGACATCTCCCGCATGGCCTACCGCCGGGGCAGTGTCTGGGCGTTCAGCGATGTTCCCCTCCTGGTGGCAAAATCTCAGGGCGAAAGCGATCTCAAGACGTTCTACAAGGCACTGACGCGCACCCGAACCTACTTGGTGCGGATATCGATCGGGCCTCACACGGATACGATTGCTTTGAAATCCTACTGGCGACCGCCTGGGAGCACGTTTCGGCGAAAGGACGTCGAGCCGTTGATCGAATCATTGAAAGAGACTGGAACGGAGATGCAGCTCGATCTGGTCCATCTCATGCCGCCGCTGGCGCGCAAACTTCTCTACACGTATCCCGGTCCGGAGAACACAGCGAAGGGAATCCTCCCGGATTGCCACTGGACCTGCCTAAACTATTTCAACTACGAGCCGCACGGATATCTGCTGGACTCCAAATTGGCGACCTCCAAGGTTCTTGAGGACTACGAACTCGGGACCGGCCCCTATCACTACGGCGATATCCTCTTTTTCATCGATGACCTCAACGGGGACGCTTTCCACTCCTGTGTCTTTCTCAAGGAAGACCTTGTTTTCACCAAGAATGGCCGCAATCAAATGGCCCCTTGGATCATCAGCACCCTGGATGAAATCTCCCGGATCTACCTGACATCTCGAAAAGGACATATCGAGATCTACCGGCTTCGGGGCACCAAAAGTCCCTGAGGTCCGCGACTCCAACGATAGGCTCCCAACAGAGTCTTCTCGAATCGCCCCCCCTCCAGACCAAGGAGATTGGGCAATTCCTCACCGGTGAACCCGGCGTCGATGCTGACATGCAAATCGTGGCGTGTCACCCGGTTGATGCCCAACAGTCGCAAGGCAAGGCCTGCCCAGTGAAATTGGTCCTGGCGCCAGGGTTCGCAGAAGGCGATGACCGGAAATCGCCGCAGGCTGACGCCGATTCGTTGGAGTGCTTCGTCGTCGAAGTGATGCAAAAATAGGTTGGCCACGACCACGTCCCCCTGGAGTTCAGGCAAGGCCTCGAAAAGATCCGCCTGATGCCAGACACAGCCCTGAGGCAAATCGACCGGGGGCGGCATCAAATCAACCGCCTCATAACGGAGCCCGGGAAAGCGTTGGCAGAGCCGCCTCGCCAGGAGTCCATCCCCCGCTCCCAGTTCCACGACACGAAATCCAGCACGCGAGCGGTCCAGATTTCCCAAAATGCGCTCAAACCAACGATAGTTCCCCATCAACCGGTTGATCATCCGTAAGTCCGCCCGGCTGCGCACCGCGTCTGGATGGCCGGGTGCCAACGAGTCCAAGAGTTCAGGCTGAACGATTCGGTTCAAAGGAATTTGGCGATGCGATGCGCTTTCTCAACTGGAAATCTCCCGGCTTCGCAGCCGCAGCCTGGATCCTGGGGCAACGCGGTCACCGGGATGCAGGATCAATCGGTCGCCAGGCTCCAGTCCACTGAGAATCTCGACGGATGCGGGGTTGCGTTTCCCGGTCTCCACGGTGATCAACTCCGCCCTTCCGGCCTTGCCGACCCGATACGCGGCCCAACCCTCCCCCGAGCGAAAGAGGGCTCCCGCGGGAGCGAGAAGAGCATCGGCTTTTTCCCAGACAACGATCCGAACTTCGACCCGGTAACCGTGTCCGAGGGCGCCGGTCAACTTGCCTGGGTCGATGGCGATGGTCACCCAGACGCGCTGTTCGTCCACGCCCAAGGCCGAAACTTTGGTGAAAGCGCTGGGCTCGACGCGGGTTACAGTCCCGGAAATCACCGTGTCCCCACCCCACTGCTCAATGCGAACAGACTGACCGGGTCGCACACGGACGGCATCCTGGGAGAGGATATCGGCCCGCACCTCGAGGGATTTGGGATCGCCGATCTCCAGAATGATCTCCCCAGGAGCGAGAACACGACGACTCTCGTCGGGCACCGCAATGACCACCCCTGCCACCGGAGCCTGAATCTGGCATCCCTTTTCCGCATCGATCCCGGTCCCTGACCGCAGGGCGGCCTCGGCGACACGCAGGTCAAAAACGGCCATTTCCCGGGTGGCCACGGCCTCCTCGCTCGCCGTGGTGGCGACTTGAAACGCCTGTCGGGTATCCTCCAAAACCGGTTCGGAAATGAGGCGATCCTGAATACGGCGCTCATCGCGTTCAAGATAGCGACGAGCCTGCTCCAGTTCTCCGGTCGCGCGGCGAACCTGGGCTTCGGCCCGTTGCACAGCGGCCTCGGCCGCCTTGACGCGCGCTTCAGACTCCTGGCGAGAACGCGGATCCAAAAGGGTGCTGGGCGCCGGGAGAATGGTGGCCAGCAACTCCCCCCGTTGCACCGTGTCCCCGCTCCTCCAGGTGAGCCGCTGGATTTCGCCAACCAGCGGCGCGGTAACCTTGTAAATGTCCCGATAACGCGCCATGCCATCCTCATCGACGGTGACCTCCATGGCTTCGCGCCGGACGATGCCGAAATCGACCTCCACCGTCTTTGGGGCAAAGGTGAACCAGACGAGCAACGCGAGCCCTCCGATGACGGTGAGGAGGAGAACCAAGTGGCGACGGAAAAATGGGAATCGGTCAATCACGAGCCTTGAGCACTGCGATGAGATCGAGGCGCCGGATGCCGCGGTCAAGAAAGAGAGCACAAACAAGTGACGCAGCCAACACCACGAGAATCGCCACGCCAAACGTCTCGCGGTTGAGAACGAAGGGCACCCGGTAAAGATCGGTCGTCAATGCCCGGGCAATGGCAAGGCAAAACAGGGTTCCCAGGCCCAGCCCGAGCGGGATGGCGGTCAGGACCAACACGGCGAGATGCCCCTGAAGAATCGTGCTCACCTCCCCATGACGGAACCCGATCACCCGCATGGTCGCCAACTCGCGGCTCCGTTCAGAAAGCACGACCCGCATGCTATTGTAGATCACGCCGACAGCGATGGTGGTGGCAAAAATGATGTTGAACAGCCGCATCCTGAGCAAATTTTCCCCGATGGTATCGAGAAAGCTGCGCATGGAAGCGCGCTTCAGGGAGACACCCGCCACTTGAGGACTTTCCCGCAACTCCTTGTAAACCGCCTTCTCACGCGCCGGATCCATCCGCAGAAAGGCGACCGTCACGGACGGTCCCTCCCGAAGAAGCCGATTGATGCTCGAGAGGCTCATGTAGGCGCTCAGTCCCTCGAAGTCCTCGACGATGCCCGTGACCGCCACTTCGCGCCGGGGCCGGTTGCGCTCCAGGATTTCGAGCACAAGCACATCGCCCACCTCAGCCCGCAAGGCGCTGGCCAGAGCCACGGAAATCAGCAGGCCCTCGCCGGGCGGCTCGACCAACTTGCGGTCCACGTCCAGCAGTTGCTTCAGGCGCACAAACCGGTTCGGATCTGCGACCCCTTGCACCATCGTCTGCTTGGAACGCGGCCCATGCCAGAATTTCACCGGAACCGCGCGCACCGGTTCGACCGACTCAACTCCGTCAATGGCCTGAAAATCATGAACCACCCGCAACGGGGCGGGGCGATGAAAGGTGACCGCGGCGTCGTAGCGCTGACTGAGCCCGAACTGAACATCGATGATGTAATAAATCGAGTCCTTGCCAAAATTCCCCATGATGAGACCGGAGGAGGCGAAAGCGATCCCGAAAATGCCGAGAAAAACGCGCCGCGGCCGCCGTTCCAATTCCCGGATCAACATGCGCAACGAAGGTGAGGCCCCGCGAAACAGGGGAACACGATCCAGAATGGACTTCCGGTAAACGGCCGGAGGTTCGGGCTGCATGGCGACGGCGGGTGGGATGGAAACAGCGGAGCGCACCGCGCCGGCAACGCCGGCCAGGGCCAGCAACGCCATCAGACCGACGGCGAACGCGAACACGGCCGGATCCGCGTGATAGAGACTCAAGGGAAAACGGTAGAACCGCTGATACATTCCGGTCATCACGCGCCCCATCCAACCGCCGAGCAACGCGCCCCCAATACTCCCCAAAAGAATCAGCAAGGACGCCATTTTCACGTAGTGCCAACCCACGTCCCAGGTCGAGTAACCGAAGGATTTGAGAACCGCGATCTGCGGGCGCTGCAGGTTCATGAGGCGGCTCAGGGAGACGTTGAGAAGATAAGCGGCGATGCTCAAAAAAATGGCTGGCGGAAAAAAGCTCATCACCCGGAGTTGTTTCAACTCGTCTGCAATGAAGCGATCCGAGATCTGATTTTCACGGCCGTAAGCGCCGAGTCCGCCATACGGCTCCAAAAGATCATCGAGCTGCCGAATCACTTCTTCCTGATTCGTTCCCCTCCCCAAACTCAAGGCCAACTGATTGAAGGCCCCCTCCATGTTGAAGGCCGCTTCCAGATCTTCCTGGGGCATCCAGAACACCCCAAAGCGGAGGCTGTCCGGCAGAAATCCGCCGGGCGGCATCTCGATGATAAAATCCGGGGACAATCCCGTTCCGGTGATGGTCAACTCCTCCTCCCGTCCGTTGAGCACCACCTTGATCCGGTCCCCAAGAGCCAGTTTGTGGGCTTCGAAGAACGGTTCGCTCACCAGAATCTCTCGTCCCCGTCCACGGATCGGCCAACGCCCCTGCCGCACCGTCACCCGGTTCAGGCCCATCGCCTGCATCGTGCCCGGCAGGGAAATGATCTCTCCGGTCACCGGTTCGGCAAAATCCTTCACCGTCACCGTGACTGGCTCGGCAATTCCTTCCTGAACCTTGGTGACGCCATCGATCTCCCGGATCCTTCCGGTCAAGGAAGAGGGCGCCGTTTTCACGGAGGCAAACACGTGGGCGAACCGACTTTCCGCATAGTAGGCCGACCGGGCCCGGTTGAGCGACCCCTGACAGGTCATGCCCGCGATGAAGATCGCCAGGCCACAACTCATGACCGCCGCGATGGCCGCCACCTGGCCCTTCATCCGGCCCAGATCACGCCAAATTTTCCGATCGATCGCCTTCACCACTTGAGGGAACCGGCGTCGCACCGGACTTCGTTCTCATCGATCCGTTGGATCAGTCCGTCGGAGATATGAATCACCCGATTGGCCATGCCGGCGATCACCGCGTTGTGGGTGATCACCACCGTGGTCGTTCCGAACTCCCGGTTGATCCGCTCGATCGCCCGAAGCACCGCGATCCCCGTGCGGACATCGAGCGCCCCAGTGGGTTCATCACAGAGCAACACGCCTGGACGCTTGGCGATGGCCCGGGCGATGGCGACGCGCTGTTGTTCCCCACCGGATAGCTGGGATGGAAAATGATCCATGCGCTCCTGAAGATCGACCATGCGGAGCGCCTCCTCGGGGGTCATCGGAGCCCGGGCAATGTCGGTGACCAGGGCCACATTTTCCCGTGCAGTGAGGCTGGGGATCAGGTTGTAAAACTGAAAGACAAAGCCGACATGATCGCGTCGGAAACCGGTGAGTTGGGCGGCCGACCACTTGGTGATCTCCTCGTTGCGGAAGCGGACTTCCCCGGCCGTGGCGGAGTCCAGCCCACCGAGAATGTTGAGCAAGGTCGATTTGCCGCTGCCCGAAGCGCCCAACAGGACAACAAACTCCCCCTCGTAGAGATCGAGGTCGATGCCGCGCAGGGCGTGCACGGTGAGTCCGCCGGTCCCATAAACCTTGGTAATCCCGCGAACCGCAAACACCAGGCTTGAATCTTCGTGCATCCCGATCGCTGCCTCCGTTCAAACCGCAAAGTGCACCAGCAGACGGGGCAGCGCGCCCAAAAGGAGCAACGTGGCCCCCGTGGCCAAAACGGCTCCGATGGCCGTCACGAAGGCGGCCTCGAAGAGAACCAGTCCCCGAATCGTGGCCGAAGGCGCCCCCAAATTCGCCAGATAACCAAACTCATCGGATCGGAGGCGATTGGAAAGCGCAAAGACCAATCCCATAATGAGGATGGCGCAGCCACCAATCACCCCGAGAGCCGCGACCACAAAATCGCGCACCCGGAACACGGTGGCGAACAACTCTTCCATCGCCACCCCGGGTCGGAGCATCCACGCCTTGGCCCGGCCCGGTTGGTAACGCCCCATCAAGATCGTCTCCGTCTTCGGATCCGGGGCGATCACGATCGCGGCCGTGAGAGGAAAATCCCCGGGATCGCCATGAAAATGAAAGCTCCCGATGTTCTCGGGGGTCACCTCCTGGAATTCATAAATCGAGGAATCGAGGGCGATGTGGGTGCCGTCGGCTTCCAGAACCGCCGCGGCCGGTTGCCGTTTGGCCTCTTGGTGTCCGTGCGCGATCCCCTCGATCACCCAGGCAGTTTTGACATCGCAAAAAACGGCTTGATCGTCGGCCGTCCCGGAAGGGCCGAGCACCCCGACGATTCGCATCCGGAGGGGGTAAACGCCGGCGATATCGAACATCTGTTCAGGGGTGGAGACGATGCGGTCCCCCGCCTTGAGTCCGAGCCGCTGGGCCACGCTGGATCCGAGGACACAGTCACCGAGACGCCCCATCAAGTTGCCCTCGACCAACCCGAGTTTGCGGAATCGGAAGTAATCGAGGCTGGTCCCCACGACCCGGAAGCCGCGCGCCTGAAACTTGGCATGGATCGGGATGACCTGGGCCCCGGTCTCCCGGGCGATTTCACGGCTCACGCGAAACGGCAGAACCGGCACCGATGGCTTGTTGAAGTAGAGCGCATTGAAGACCAGCTCCAACTGACTTCCCGGCGCCCCGACCAGCAACGGCGTCGCGGCGGACCGGGCCCGGAGATGCCGCTCCACGGCGTCGACCCCGACCGTGATGGCCATCGGCAAAAAGAGACTCAAGGCCAGGGTCCCGATGAGAAGAACGACCCGTCCCCGCTGCCGCGCGAGGTGTCGGCTCCCGAGGTAAAAAATGCCTGCCAGATTTCCCTTCATGCGTTCGCCTGCAGTTCCGGTAGGGAGATGTGTCGATCGAACCCGCTCAGGAGCGAGGGCTCATGCGTCACCATGATGAGGGCCGCTCCCGCCTGACGAGCCTGATCATGAAGCAGGGCCACGGCCCGCTGTTGGTTCTGGGGATCCAGGCTTCCGGTTGGTTCATCCGCCAGGATCAGGGAAGGTTGAGTGATCAAGGCGCGGCAAAGGGCGATTCGTTGGCGCTCGCCTTGAGAGATCTCCGCCGGGCGCTGATCCAACAAATGGGTGATCCCGGTCTGTTCCGCCAAGGCTTCGGCCCGGGCCTTGACCTCGGGAGCGAGACGCAGATCCCGAGAGACGCGATAAGGCAGAAGGATGTTGTCGCGGGCATTCAGGTAGGGCACCAATTCAAACGTCTG
Source organism: Verrucomicrobiota bacterium (assembly GCA_003402735.1). Lineage (GTDB taxonomy): Bacteria > Verrucomicrobiota > Verrucomicrobiia > Verrucomicrobiales > DEV007 > V1-115. The sequence goes on along the minus strand of QQNE01000011.1, from coordinate 4,387 downwards.
GAAGACCAGGCCGATGTGCCGGAGGCGGAACTGGCGTCGAGCCGGGTCGGGAAGCGAGGAAATCACCGTTTCTCCCGCCTGGACACTTCCGGTTTCGGGAATCAGGATGCCGCTGGAGAGGCGCAGCAAGGTGGTTTTGCCACAGCCGCTGGGACCGGTGATGGCCAAGTGCTCGCGGGCAATCACCTCCAGATGGGCGAGGCGAAGCGCAAAACGCTCCGCCGTGTAGCGGAAGACGAGGTCCCGAAGTTGCAGCGCCACGCCGGGCATGAGGATGGGTTGCGGAATCAGATTCGTCCTTCCTCGACGATCTCGAGGTTGGTCACCTTCCAGGTGCCATCGACCGGCTTGATGGTGAGCCAGGCATGATACTTGTTCAGCCGGGTGTGGCTGTGTCCCCAGTGAACCACGTTTCCGACAGCGACCCACTCGGTATCGCAGCGGAATCCCTCTTCCCCATCGAGCGGTTCCGGGTGGGTTTGACGAAGGTCGAGGTGAGTGACCTTGACTCGCGGGCCGTCGCCGTCCTCGAACTGCAATCCACGGAGCACGTCGATGTAAACGCGCTCCAGGAGCGGTCCATTCACCGAGGCGTCGAGCACGTCGTAAACCTTTGATTCGTCCCGGTGATCAAACGCGTGATAGATGTTCAGGAGCAGTGCGTTTACGATCTCCGCGGCCTGATCCTCGCGGACGGTCGGAACTTCGGAGCCGGGTTCACGAATCGAGAACCCGCCCCATCCCCAGGTGGCCACAGCCGCCACCAGGAGAACTCCCGCGAAGAGGCCAGCCACCACCTGGCCGCCTCCCTTCGCAAAACGGCCAACCGCCCCCGCGATGAGGGCCAAGCCGAGAAGCACCAGGCTCCAGACCGGAATCAGGAGACGCGGAGCCAGCGCCACGCTGACCGGGACGGGCACCGGAACCAAGCCGGGTGTTTCATCCCTCGGAACCAGCCAAGAATGCTCGCGCGCGTCCTTCGTGACCGCATAGGAGCCGCGGCCCTCCTTGGCCACAAAGTGAACCGGTATGATCAAATCGGGCTGCGGGAAGAAGTTCCACTTCAGGGTCAGCTCGGCTGGATAGGCGTCGCGCGGGGTGGTGAAAACGGCGGCAATCATCGCCTCCCCGACCGGGATCGAAGGCCGGGTGTCCTTGACCACTCCGAGGTCCAGATTGACCTGGACGAAGCGGATCATGGAGAAATCGAATTCCGCCTGGCGACCGTCGACCACCAGGGGACAAGCCTCGCCAAGTTGGGCGGTGATCTGCTTGAGCAAGGTTTCCTGGGCGGCGACATCGAGCGATTCAGCGGCCCGCGCCTGCCAATCGGGGAGAACGTTGAGGCGAAAGGCGAACTCCTTCCGAATTTCGAACGGCTCCACGTAGATGTATCCCTGGAGGGGTTCGGTGGGGAGTTGGGCCGTGGCCAAACTGGAACTGAAAAGGAGGAAGCAGAGAAAAGCGCCGAAGCCTGGCTTCATGCAGACATCTTGGATGGGAGAAGGGCGGTGGTCTACCGTTTTTGCGGGCGGCAAGACAAGCAGACATCTTGCAAGGGCAAAAAGTTCAGTCATCCAAAGTTTTTCATTGCCCCGGTCCTTTTTTCTGCCCATGTTAGTGTCATGGCCACCGAGGGAATCGTCACCGGAAGCAAGCAGAAGCGCCACACCCGCTTCGTGGACATGTGGATCGCCGCCGGGTTGAACCCGACAAACATCGAGATCCTCACAAAACTGAAGTCTGCCGAAGATCGCCAGTTCTCCCAGAACATGGCCGTGACCGGCAAGGGGTTTGACGAGGATCGTCAGGAACACAAACGGGAGGAAAGTCACTTGTTTGGCATCCGCACCGATGTCTGGCGCCCCTCCAAGGAAGTGCGCGAACGCACCTTGGCGGCCCTGGAGAAAAGGCAGGCCAAGGAGCGCCGTGCCGCCTCCAAGTCCAAAGAGAGCGCCCGAGATGCCTCAGAGGGCGAACTCGATCAGATGGTGATCGAGAGCGACACCAGTCCGGTGACGGCTGATGACATCGACAAGTCCCGTCTGGTCATCAAGATGTTCCGCAACACCTCCTCACGGATCCGCTGGCAGGGGACCATCGAAGAACTCTCGGTGCGCGAAATCCAGAATTCACTCGGGTCCCGCCGCGCCCTGGCATCGTTCGCGGTCATCCTGGCCGAATACGAACACCTCATCGTCATCCAACAAAATCGGCGCCTGTTCCGGATTCCCCCCTCCTTCTCTTTTTCCTATTACCAAGCCAAGACAGACCGGATGTGGTATATCGATCTGGATTGCCACTGGGTCTCGATCGGCATCGACTACACGATTCTGGCCCAGGGCCGGAAGATTGGTTCGATCGATGGAAAGCTCCTAGCGCTCGGCGCCGACTCCCGGATCCATGTCCAGGAACCCTGCTTGGCGGAAGACGAGCAGTTCATGGACCTGCTCAGTCTCTTCGCCGCGACCGTCGGCTTCCACAAACAGATCCGCAGCCATATCCGGCGCCGCGTCAGCAACGTGAAGCGCGGAAGGTCCGTTCACTTCGTGGAGGACGAGGAAATGTGGCTCCTCAAGAATCCTCGCCGCATCGCGCGCTGATCAAGTCTGCCGCCCTTCCGCCACGCTGGCCGCCACAAAGCGGCCCGCCGCGAAGGCGCGCAGCTGCTCGATCTCTTCCCTCCGCGAAACTGCCAGAGGAACAGTCCGGCGCAGCTCGACCACCAACACCTCGGTGCTCAGTCCACAGCGGCGCGCCAGGCATTCGTAAAGAGCCGCAATGACGGCTTGCTCGATTTCCGCACCGCTGAAGGGTTCCGATTCCACGGCCAACCGATCCAAGTCCACCCCAGCCGGATCCTGATTGCGTCGACTGAGGTGAATGGCGAAGATCACGCGTCGCTCCTCCGCGTTGGGTAGGTCGATGAAAAAGATCTCATCGAACCGCCCCTTGCGGAGCAGTTCCGGGGGCAAACGGTGAATCTGATTCGCGGTGGCCGCCAAAAAGACCGTCTCCTTTTTCTCCTGCAACCAGGTCAGGAAAAGACCGAGCGTCCTTTGCGCCGTGCCACCGTCACTGCCACCATCCCCGCCGGTGGCGAACGCTTTCTCCATCTCGTCGATCCAAAGGACACAGGGAGCGATCGCTTCCGCCATGGCAGTGGCCCGCAGGAAATTTTTCTCGCTCTCCCCGATGTATTTGTCGTAAAGCCGTCCCGCATCGAGCTTGAGGAGGGGCAATCCCCACTGTCGGGCGATGGTCTTGGCCGCGAGGGACTTGCCGCAACCTGGCACACCCACGAGCAAAACCCCACGGGGCGGATCGAGCCGCATCGCCCTGGCCTCCGCAGAAAAACCGAGCGCCGCCCGTTTCAGCCAGGCCTGCAGATTCTCGAATCCTCCGAGGTCCGCCCGGTTCTCCTCCGCCGCATGGAATTCCAGCAAACCGCCATCGCGAACTGCGGCCGCTTTGTGACGCTGGGTGGCCGCGATATCCGCTGCGTCGAGCCGCCGATCCTCGAGGACGGCGCGGGCGATGGCTTGCCGCACCTGGTTGGCCGTCAGACCCGAAAGGGCTTGCAACAAGCGGTCGCGGTCAGCGTCCGAGAGCTCCACTTGCAAAACGATGCGCGAGGCGAGGCTTTGCAAGGTGGCGTTCACGATCTGTTCAAGCTCTTCCGGGCCGGGCAAAGCGAGAACATGCCGATGGATGACGGATTCGAGCGAAACCGGAATTTCCAGGCCCGGGGACCCGAGGATCACCAGAACGGAAGGCCCCTGGGAAAAACGATTCTCAAAATCTTTGAGGAACCGGACGATCGTCGGTTCCTCCCAGTGCGCGGAGAGATCCTTGAAAACGAAGAGAGCGGGCACCTGCAAATCCATGGCGTGCTGCAGAGCCAGGCCGGCTTGGACGGTCCGCCCCTCGAGCGGGCGCTCCTCACCGGGTCGGCGCAATCCGCCCGTGAGGCTCCATTCAAACAACTTCAAGTCCAAGTCCTCTGCCGCCTCGGCGAGCAGCTCCATGGAACGGGCTTCTTCGGCGCTTTCGAGGAGGATCAGCGGATGATGGGCAAGGAGGAGGGATCGCAAATGGGTCTGCAAGACAGCGCACAGTTCTTTCAGAGAGCCTAATTGTCAATGATCCCTTACTTTCCTCCTCAACGGAAACCGCTGCTGGCCAATTCCGCCGGAACGGCTCCGGCCTCGACTTGAGCAGATCCTCCCCCCGGAGCCGCCCCTGGTTTGGTGCGGCGATCATCCCGTGGATTGGTGAGCTGGGATTCAATGACGGCCCAGATCGCCACCGCGATGAGCAGACTCACGAGCTTCGCCTTCCAATCCCGGATCAGAAGCACCCAGATCCCGTCCTTTTTCTTCGGTCG